>CAYJIL010000070.1:0-12459 GCA_964370235.1 uncultured Rikenellaceae bacterium
ATTAAACCACACCTTGTGCTATCATAGCATTGGCTACTTTAATAAAGCCACCAATGTTTGCACCTTTAACATAGTCTACATAGCCATCCTCGTCGGTTCCATACTTGCAACAAACTTGGTGTATGTTCTTCATAATAGAGTGTAGTTTTTCGTCTACCTCCTCGGCACTCCACTCAAGACGCATTGAGTTTTGGCTCATCTCTAGACCCGATGTAGCTACACCGCCAGCATTTGATGCCTTGCCCGGAGCAAATAGTATCTTTGCCTTTTGGAATAGCTCGATAGCCTCTGGTGTAGATGGCATGTTTGCACCCTCGGCAACACACATACAACCATTATCTAGTAGTGTTTGTGCATCCTTACCGTCAAGCTCGTTTTGTGTAGCACATGGTAGCGCTATATCACAAGCTACCGACCATGGACGCTCGCCTGCAAAGTATTTTGCCGATGGGTATCTTTCGATATATTCGCTGATGCGACCTCTGAATATATTTTTAATTTCGAGAATGTGCTCTAGTTTTTCTTGCGAAATTCCCTCTGGGTCATATATATAACCCGATGAGTCAGACATTGTAAGCACCGTTGCACCAAGCTCAATCATCTTTTGAGCAGCATATTGTGCCACGTTACCCGAACCCGAAATAACAACATTCTTTCCCTCTGGTGTTATGTTGCGAGAAGCTAGCATCTCTTGTGCAAAGTAGCAAGTACCATATCCCGTTGCCTCGGGACGTAGCAGGCTACCACCCCAGCCAATACCCTTGCCCGTAAGTGTTCCCGTAAACTCGTTGCGCAAACGCTTATATTGTCCAAACATAAAACCTATCTCACGTCCACCTACGCCAATATCACCTGCCGGAACGTCTAGGTTCTGCCCAATATGACGTGATAGCTCGGTAACAAACGACTGGCAAAAGCGCATAACTTCGTTATCGGACTTGCCCTTTGGGTTAAAGTCCGAACCACCTTTACCACCACCCATTGGTAGTGTCGTTAAGCTATTTTTGAATACTTGCTCAAATGCCAAGAACTTTAGGATACTTAGGTTTACAGAGGCATGGAATCTAAGTCCACCTTTGTATGGGCCAATTGCGCTATTCATTTGCACCCTAAAACCTCGATTGATCTCTACTTCGCCTTTGTCTGTTAGCCATGGTACTCTAAACATAACCACACGCTCGGGCTCGGCAATGCGCTCTAGAATTTTTAATTTCTGAAGCTGTGGGTTCTCCATTATATATGGTGCTACGCTCTCTACAACTTCGTGTACTGCTTGGTGAAACTCTGGCTCGTTTGGGTTCTTTGCAATGATTCTGGCCATGAAATCATCTACATACTTTTTAACTTCCTTTTCCATTAATTGAATATATTTAGGTGATAATATTATTTCATACTTTCTATGTGCAAGATACTAACATAAACGAACTAAACAAACTATTTAGTATTTTGTTACATATTACATAATTTTGTTTAAAAATATACATGATTAATATAAAAGAGGGTGTCAACATATATTGACACCCCCTAGCTGAGCTATTTAATTAGCTCATATCAAAGTGCTAAAGTATTTTATAACTCTTTAATACGTATGTTTTTGAACTTAACTGGCGACCCATGACCAAGGAATGCAATGTGCCCACTCTTGTTAAGTAGACCCGGATGCGATAGCTTGTCTAGTGTACCGTTAGCACTTGCTTTGCGAATATCACCATCGAGAATCACCTCGCCATTAAGTGTAACTTTAATGTGATTACCATTGACATGTACCTCTTGGTAGTTCCACTCGCCCACTGGCTTTAGGTAGCCACGCTTAGCTGGAATTATACCATATACCGAACCGTGGTACTGATACTCCTCTAGGTTTGCGTAGATAGGCGCCTCGTTATCGAGAATTTGTAGCTCCATACCAACATAAGCAGCATCGCCCTCTAGTGGTGTGCGAATACCTAGGCCATTGTTTGCTCCCTCGGTTAGTTGGAACTCGAAACGCAGCACAAAGTTGTCGTACTCGTTCTTTGAGTATAGGTTACCACCATAGTTGTTAGATGGATAAAGTGCTATACAACCATCCTCGGCTACATAATCTTGTGTGTTACCCTGCCACTGGTTCATCGAAACACCATCGAAAAGCGACTTAAAGCCTTGTGCCTGCTCCTCTTGGCTTACAGTGTAGGTTTTGGTTTCGGGAAGCTCTCTCACATATATATCACGATAGCCTACACGATTACCGTGTGCTTGTAGCTCGATTTGCTCCATCGAGAAGATAGGCTGTTTGCGATCCCAATAGTTTTCGAGAATAGTGTTGCTCACTACCTTTTCGCCATTTAGGTAAACCGTTACTCTTTCGCCAACCATCTTAATGTGGAAAGTGTTCCAGTCGCCAATAGCACCATCGGCAAGTACAAGAGGCTTGCTAGGGTTCTTTTGGTTGTTGTATAAACCACCAGAGCCTACCTCGGCACCCACTTTTACAAGTGTAGTATCCCAAATTTGCACCTGAGGAGTACCACGCAGGTAGATTCCTGCATCGCCCTCGGCACCAATCTGCCAATCTACATACATCTCAATGTTGCCATATTTCTTCTTGGTACACAGGTTATCGCCGTGTCCTGTAAAGTATAATATGCCATCTTCTACTACCCAGTTTTTGGCTGCTGCCTCATCGGCTACAGTTTGCTTTTTGGCTAGTTGGCTCGCTGTCATCTTCGATCGAGAAATTGGGTTTTCGACAAGTCCTTGCCATCCATCCAAATTTTTACCATTAAAGATTGAGACATAACCACCCTCTTTTGGCATTGCAGCAAGTAACTCCTCTACTGCTCCCTTTTCGTAAACAGCATCGCCGCCTCTGCGTTTTTGCAAGAAAGTCTCTAGCAACTGGCGCACCTTTGGGCCATAGAAACTAGGCTCAGAGCTAGCAATGCGCATTACTGCAACTAGAGCAGTTTGCTCGGTCTCTGGGTTGTCTATATAATCTCCTGCAAATAGTAGTGCTCCAAAGCTCTTATATCTTGATAGGTGCGATAGAATACTGTTTAGGTTGTCGCTCGAAGTAGTAACCTCTGCAATTTTGCGTAGGTGTAGATACTTTGTTTGATCACTAAACATCTTGTTTGACGCAACTAGCTCGATATACTTGCTAACAGCAGCCGAGTGTTGGTTGCTAAACTGTGATTGACTAGCTACCGTATATAGGCTTTGTAGAGCCTCGCTACCTTGCCATTGCGAAAGCGCTTGAGCAGCAGCGTTGCGATATGCCATGTTGTGGCTAGCTAGTGCTTGCTCAATAGTGACAATTGCAGCAGGGTTATTTATACCAGCCAAAATTGCAAAGTAACGATCGGCATTCTTTTCGTCCTTTTGCATTTGACTCTTAATTGCTTGGTATCTTTTCTCGCTGTCATAAAAGTCTAGTGCATTCACAATTGCTTTTTGTGTAAGCTCCAAAGAGTTACCATCGGCAAGTAGCTTGTATAGGTATGGAAGATCACCCGGAGTCGATGTTGCTGCAAGTGCCTCACGTGCTGTAATGTTTAGCTCTGAATCACCATGACCTACATAGTCCTTTATAATATATGTAGCCTCGCTAACACGTCTTTTGCCCCATAGTTTAATGATGGCAAGTTTGCCCTCATCGCTAGCCTCATCGAATACTGCGATTGTAGGCGTAGCTATTGGCGCTTGTATTCTGTTTAGGTAGTCGCTCACTGCATCTAAATCTGCATCGTCATCCTCAAACTGAGAGCACAGAATATCGATGGAGTTATTGCCACCATCCATAGATAGCACTTTCATTGAATTCTCGCTCAGTAGCTCATTATCAGAGTCTGCATATTGCCCTGCAAGTGCTAATCTTTGAATTGCTGGTGCTCCCTCCCACGAAATAATATCTGCCATAGAGCGGTCATCATCTTTGGCAGCAAGGAGAATCGCCTCAAAGTTATCGTCGTTTACATATGGTGTAAACATATCTAGTGCTTGTGCTCTATACTTGGGTTCTTGGTCGCCTACGGCATCTACAACATAGCTTAGTGCATCTTCTCCAAGCTCGTCAACCACAACCGAAAGAGCCTTTAGGCGTGCCTCTAGCGATGGGTTTTGCTTAATGATCTTGGCTGCAGTTTTAGCTGCCTGATCGTCTACTCTTCTCATTAGAGTAAAGTAAGAGTCTAGTGCTCCTGTTGGCTCATAATCATAACCAGCAGCTTTGACAGTCTCTACTACTGGCTTAAGTGCCGCCTTGTCGCCTGTGTAAGCTAGAGCATAAAGCACAGCTTTGCGCTGGTCGATATCGTCGGTGTCTAGCCACTCAATTAGCTGATCTTGGTAGCCCTCTAGCCTAATATCGCCAATTAGCTTGGCTGCAATCATCTTGTTTTGCTCGATAATTGACTCAAGCGAAGCCTCAATTGCTGCTATTGCTTTGGCAGTGCCAATAGCTTGTAGAGCGTGTGCTGCTTCTTGATACAAATCGTCAGATTGTGCTATCTCGCTAAGAGCCTCTACCGACTCATCGCCACCAGCCATTTCGAGCTGGCGAATGATATATGCACGTACTTCGCGCTCGTCCTCTTTCTCGAGTGCTTTAATGTATGCTTGACACACTGCTACTCGTGCGTGTGCCCCCTCTTTTGAGGTAACATAGCTTGTTAGTCCGCCTAGGGCAAAATCTACCTTAGTCATGTCACTTTCGCCTATTGGGGTTTTCATGTCGGTTAGCATAGCAACCGATCTTGCTGGAATAGATGCAAGATCACCCATTAGGTTATTAAAAGATTGACTATTTTGAGTTGGTAGCTGCGCTAGCACATCGGCAACAATGGTCTTGGCTGCCCTACCTTGTGGCTGAGCCGATAGCGTAGTAGCCATCAGTGCCGCAGCAATAGTTAAATATCTCTTCTTCATAATTTAGCTTGTGGGTTAATTAGAATGACCAAGGGGCACGCATTGGTTGATCTATCAACCTGTTAGCTGCCTCATCATCAATAAATACCAGATTCACTGGGTCGAACTTTAGGTTACGGTTAAGCCTTAGAGCAACAATTGCCATGTTAACCATTGTCGAACTTCTAAAACCATTAATCTCGTTAAGTGCAAACTTCTCACGAGAGCGGATACAGTCTACAAAACCTGTGTTTTGAACCTCTGGATCGGGTAATTTCGATAGTTTTTTCTCAATATCTGGAATATCACACACAAAACCATTATATAGGTTACCTAGTGGGCCTGCAATATATGGAGCCGAAGTGTCACCATGGTTCTCGCCATTAAGTATCACTTTACACCCATCCTCATACGTGAATGTAATAGTTCGCCATGTTCCACAAGCCTCAAGGTGCTGCTCAGGAGCATCAATCTCTACACTAATAGGCGATGTGTCGTCTTTGCCCAAGAAGTACTGTATAGGGTCTAGGTAGTGCTGTCCCATGTCGCCTAGTCCACCTCCATCATAGTCCCAATATCCTCTAAAGAATAGTCCCGCACGGTGATCTGTGTATGGCTTGTCGGGAGCAGGGCCTAGCCACATATCCCAGTCTAGGTGACTTGGGCATACGCCCGGCGTCTCGTTCTCTTTTCCTACCCAGTAAAACTTCCAGTTAAAGCCCGTGTGAGCCGACACTGTAACCGTTAGTGGCCAGCCTAGCAATCCGCTATCAACTAGCTTCTTTACACGGCTAACCTCACATCCCATACCATAGAATGTATCCTTAAAGCGAAACCATGTATTAAGACGGAATATATTACCATGTTGCTTAATTGCTTCCATAATGCGCTTACCCTCGCCAATGGTGCGAGTCATGGGTTTTTCACAAAATATATCTTTACCCTTGCGAGCAGCCTCAACTGCCATTAGTCCATGCCAATGCGGAGGTGTTGCTATGTGAACTATATCTACGTTCACATCGTCAATTAATTCTCGATAGTCGGTATATGCTGCCACCTTGTCTTTGGCAACCGATACCGCATGATCTAGTGTTTTTGTATTACAATCACACACAGCCGTTAGCCTTGTGCCATCATAACCATAGTGTCCTAGTCCCATGCCGCCGACACCTATAATACCTTTTGTTAGCTCGTCGCTAGGAGCGATCATTCCACGCCCTAGTACATTGCGAGGTACGATAGTCAGCAGCGCCATGCTACCTGCCGACAAAAGGAAATCTTTTCTGTTAATCCCCATAACTCTGTTTGTTTAAGTTGTTAGTTTATTGTGATTATATTATTTTTGGGTTAGAATTTATAATATAATTCATGTTATTCGGCACTAAATTTAGTGAAAATTATTTAATACTCCAAATTTTGTTACGATAAAGTTTGTGATTGTTTAATCCAGATTAATGCTTATATTTGTAGAATAATATTATAAGAATAAAAATGGCAAATAATTCACTATTAATTAAAATATCTCTGCTAGGGACAGAACCTCTGGTATGGAGAAAAATTGTAGTTAACTCAGACGTACCACTTGAGTACCTACACAACCTCATTCAAACAGTTATGCCATGGATGAATAGCCACCTACACAAGTTTGTGTGTGCCGATAAGGAGTATAACTACCCTTTCTCCGATGGTGATTTCGACCAAATTGACGACAAAGATGGTTATGCCGATGTAACTCTTGGCGACTTAGTACAAAACCAAGGCGATAAACTTACCTATATATATGACTTTGGCGATATGTGGGAGCACCGAATGGTGGTTGAAAAGGTGGGTGCACCTCTCGAAGATATTGATGCAAAGTATATGAAGGGCAAAAATATGGCTCCGCCAGACGATTGTGGTGGCGTAGGCGGGTATGCACGCCTTAAAGAAATTATGGCAGATCCATCGCACCCAGAGTATAGCGATATGGCTCAATGGCTAGGCATGGACGAGGACGAGGAGTTCGACCCCGAGTATATTGGTGCCGAAACTGACGAAATAAACGAAGCTATTTGGAGCATCTAAATAGCAATACATAGAATCTTACTTAGAGGGTGTCTCGATCTTAAATCGAGATGCCCTCTTTTTGGTAAAGAATTATTAACTTTGCATAAATGCCTGAGTGATTTATATAGTGAATGTTATGGCATATAGATACACCAAAAAACAGCTACTTGGGTAGTAGTTATACCTTAATATAAATCAAGATAGATATTAAAGAGTTGGCATAATGAGCAATCAACTACAAAACTACTTGTATTAAGACGAATTAATATTAAAGGTGAGCATTGAATCCAATGTTTAACATATAACTCAAAACCATGAATTTAGAGTATCCTCAATATAACACCGAGCAATTCTATCCCGTATCTGCGGCAGTTGGAAACTTCAAGTTTTTTGAATTTGAATCGGCCTCCCAGCTTCTAGATGCGTTTGAACGTTCAGAGGTGAAAGGAAAGCATACACACTCCTTTTATTCCATTTTTTGGATAACAAAAGGTTGGTGTAGCCAAGAGATAGACTGTGTAGAGTATCGAGCATCGCAAGGCGAATTGCTAATCATATCGCCATCACAAATTCACATTAACGAGATTACTCATTCCGATGATTTAAAAGGTGGCATTATGCTCTTTACTCGCGAGTTCCTTGCACATGTTAGTTCTCATAGTAACTTTACGGCAGAGTTATTGCTATTGACAATAACGGCTAACTCTTCGCTTGTTTCTCTTTCAAAAGACGATATCTACTCTACCTCATCTGCTATTGGTGCAATTAAGGCAGAGTACAATCACCCCGAGGTTAGAGAGTATATTTTAGCTACGCTATTTGGAGCGTTTATATCCCAAATCGAAAGAGCTTCATATACTAAATTAGAATCCCAAACAAGCAACTTAGCAATCGAGGTATATAAGAAATTCATCATTATGGTGGAGGCTAATTTCAAACAGAATCTATCGGTCGAAGAGTATGCTTCGTCTTTGGCAATGAGTTCTAAGCATCTCAATCGAATTATAAAAAAGATTACAGGGATAAGCACATCCGAAGTTATTCAACGCCGAAAACTATTAGAGGCACAACGGCTTTTGACATATAGCACGATGACTATTCAGCAAATTGCCGATGAGCTAAATTATACCGATAGCTCATACTTTAATCGCCTCTACAAGCGTGCATTTGGCGTTAATCCAAATACGTATAGGAATAGCTTGTCCTAAAAGTACAATTTACTGTCTTTTTATTTATAGTCACATTACTCATCATGCACTACCTTTGCATTGTGGTTTTATAGAATAGTATTAACTAAACGATAATAAAAAGATGAAGTTCACAAAACTAATTGCAACGATGTGCTTTTTGTGTATATCATTATTTGCAAACGCAAAAAATATGGATAATATGAAAGAGGATACAATTAAAGAAGGCGACAAATTAGTCGTAGTATGGAGCAGTGCAGATCCGCTTGTCGCAGAACGTATGGTGCTTATGTACTCACACGCCTCAAAGCGTAATGGGTGGTGGGACGATGTAACGATAGTTATATGGGGGCCATCTGCAAAACTCATAGCCGAAGATGATAAAATTCAAATCAAGCTCAAACTAATGATGGAAGATGGTATCGAAATTAGAGCTTGTAAGGCATGTAGCGATGCTTTTGGTACAACAAAAAAACTCGAAGAGTTGGGATATGATGTTACCTATATGGGCGAGCCACTGACCAGTTACCTCAAAAGCGATGCCAAGGTTATAACATTCTAATTATAATAAGAACTATTGGCCATTGGCTATATAGCGTTAGTTTTAATATTTAATAGTATTGATAATGGAAAAAGAGATGAAATCGGTGATCGATAGTGCCAATACGCAAACTATCGGCAGTACAGATAAAAGCCTTAAAGAGATACTTAAGGAGGCAAATACAGCCAACAAGAGCAAAATTCCTGCCGAAATAGCAGCTCAAATGGAGCAAGCAAATCAGCAGCTTAAATCCTTTAACTTTCGTGAGAAAACTCTTCAGCTTGGAGATGATTTCCCAGTGGTTGATACACTTATCAACCACAAAAACCAAGCCATTGCTTTGCATGAGCTTGTGAGTGGCAAAAAGATGATAATTAGCTTCTATCGAGGTTCTTGGTGCCCATATTGTAACTTGGAGATTAACTACTACAATCGCCTACTGTCTCTGCCCGAGAATAGCGATGTAAATATGATTGCTATATCGCCCGAAAAACCAGACGTGACGATTCAGAGTAAAGATATTGATGCACTACACTTTACCGTTTTAAGCGATACTAATAATACTCTTGCTCGCAGACTTAACTTGGTATTTGGTTTGCCCGAGAAGATACAAGCAATTTATGCTAAATTTGGGATTGATTTAGATGCTTCGCAAGGTAATACAGAGAGAGAATTACCAATTCCTGCCACATTTGTAGTAAACTCACAAGGCAAGGTTGTTTATGTAGATTTAGACGAGGACTACACAACACGCCCCGATGCTAAAGATGTAATCTTAGCTTATAAAAATGCTGAATAATCAATCTATTATAGTTTGATGATACCGAGATAGCTTCCGCTTTGGACACAAGCTATCTCGGTATTGTTTAATATATGATCGCCACATATTATATATTAAAACCTTAATTAATGTTTAAAGCAGCATTGCTAGATGATCATAATTTGGTGCCAAATTATTCAGAGTCGGAGAAATATATAATTTAATAGGTCAAAAGTACCGAAAATAGGTATTATATAGTGCAAATTACAATAATTTTTATTATATTTGTGTTATACTCATAAATAGAGCTCAACACCTCTTTCTACGCCCCGATAATACTCACATTTTATCAACCTAACCCTACGCTTTAGTTGGAGTTTGGGGTTACTTAACAAAGTTGTGTTATGAAAAGATTAAGATTATCTAGTCTATTAATGGCGCTGTTTGCCGTTGTGCTCGTTTTTTCTGCTCAGGCAAATAGTTCAAACACTTTCGCTACTCAACAACAAGAGAGTTCGGCCATCACATTCAAAGGAAAACTACGTAACAGCGAATCGAGGCAAGCAATTGCCCATGCCACTATTAACCTTAGTGGTACTAATATTTCGTCTATTACTAACTCAGAGGGTAGTTTTTCAATTAAAATACCCAAACAATACATCCAAGACGGTAGTTTGTCAATAAATTATATTGGCTTTGAGAACCTACATGTTGCGCTATCTTCACTAGATAGTAACGATGATAACAAAATTGAGTTAACTCCACTGTCAATATCGATAAATACGATTAGCGTTAATCCTAGCGATGCTCTACATATTATTCGTGAGGTGATACGCAATAAAGAGCTTAACTACTCTAATTCGCCTTTGCGCATGACTACATTCTATCGAGAAACCATACAAAAGGGCTCTTCGTATGTGTCGCTTGCCGAGGCAGTGATTGATGTGCACAAGCAACCACACTTTAGCTACAAGCTAGACGGTGCAAAGGTGTATAAAGCACGCAAGAGTGCCGACTATTCAAAGATAGATACGCTTAACTTTAAGATTCAAGGTGGGCCACACGCTACTCTAATGATGGATCTATCTAGAGACCCTTATACCTTGCTAGCTACCGACCAAATCGATTACTATAATTTTAGCCTTCGTGATACGACTATGATGGATGATCGAGAGGTGTATATTATCGACTTTTACCAAAAGAGTTATATTAAGGAGCCGCTTTTCTATGGTTCGTTATACGTAGATGCTATGTCGATGGCGCTTGTAAGTGCAAATTATAGTGTTAACCTAGCCGATAGAGATGCAGCAGCTCAGCTATACATTAAGCGCAAGCCTATGGCAGCTAAGGTTTACCCTGTCAAGACAAACTATATGGTTACCTATCGTCGTGACGGCGACAAATATGTATATAGCTATTCACGAGGCGAAGTGGTGTTTAAGGTGAACTGGAAAAAACGACTTTTCAACTCTACCTACACATCTACAATCGAAATGGTAGCCACCGATTCTAAACCAACTCAGGAGAAAAATTTTGATTTAGAGAGCCGTTTCAAGAGCTATGTTATCTTGCAAGATCAAATTTCGGGCTTCTCCGATAACGCTTTTTGGGGCGACTATAACGTAATCGAGCCCGAGAACTCTATTGATAATGCTATTCGCAAGATTATGCGTAAACTCGAAGATCGCAACCAGCACCAATAGCGCAAGTGCTGTGTGATAACACAAAATTTTACATATCATTAATGGTTTGTAAAAAAAGGTATTTGGTTCATTATTTACCAAGTTATTTTATATTTTTGTATAATATAAAATTGGAATACAATAATAATATAAGATAATTTATGAAGAAAATACTTCTTACGGGAGCTACTCTGCTGGCTACAAGTGCGCTTTGGGCACAACAAATCGATACTTCGTTAATTAAAAAAGATATCGAGATGCTTGCCTCGGAGAGTTTCGAGGGTAGGCGTACAGCTACCAAAGGTGATACTCTTTCAAGAGAGTATCTTATTGAGCGGCTATCTGCAATTTCGGGTGTAGAGCTACTAGGCGATGGTGGTTTAGACTACTGCTATGGTATGACATCCGAGGTTACCTCTACCTACGATAGAGCCAAGCGCAGCAGCTATCGCAAAAACAAAGTAGTTGTTAAGTCGCTTAACGATTTGCCACAGAATGTTCATGGTAAGATGGTTGAGATAGACTCTGTTTTGGTTCACAAGAACTCATACCAGCAAATAAGAACAGCCATCGAATCTCTAAAGAGCGATAGCGCAGCAATTGTTCGCTTTCCTTTGCCTATTACCAATGTGGTAGCAAAAATATCGGCACCACATAAGCGCAATAAAGACAATAGAGCTGTTATTATTGGTGCACACTACGACCACGAGGGCTTTAGGTTATATAAAGGTAAGCCTGCTCTGCATCCGGGTGCCGACGATAATGCTTCGGGTGTAGCATTCGCCCTAGAGCTAGCACGCATGATTGCCTCGCAGCAAGAGAAAATGGAACGTGATGTGATATTTGTTTTGTTTGGTGCCGAGGAGCGAGGTTTGCTAGGTTCTAACGGATATGCTATCGACCCAATCGAACCGCTAGAGAATGTCGATCTAATGATTAACTTTGATATGCTTGGTCGCATGAGAGGCAAAGGTATCACTGTGCGTGGATTGGGTACAAGCAAAGAGATTGTTCCTGTTATGAACTCGCTTGATAATAGCGATAACCTAGAGATAATTTGGGAATTTAGAGGTAATGGCCCTACTGATTATGCGCCATTCTACCGCAAGGGTAAAGTACCTGCAATATCGTTCTCTACTAGGTTACACGAAGATTATCACAAACCGGGCGATACTATCGATAAGATTAATTATGAGGGTATCGAGATGGCTGGTAATTATATTTGGCAAATTGTTGAGAAGAGTGTCTTTGAGGATACTAAATTCACTTTTGTTGAGATGTATTAATTGGGATTGCCCCTCACGGTTGGGCGGTCAACGGTAATACACTTTACCACCTCCCTCACGGCAGTGAAGGTCA
>CAYJIL010000071.1:0-12277 GCA_964370235.1 uncultured Rikenellaceae bacterium
CTACTGTTGGTTGTAGTGGTTATAGATTTGCTCGATAATTCTAGAGAGTAGATCATAGGACTCTTCGCTGCTGCACGTAGTATTGCTAATGAATAGTGCATAGGCAACTCGCTTACCCGATGGCAATATCATTATGCCAGCATCGTTATTTGCGCCTATAATACCCTCATCACTTACTCCTGAATAGCCACTCTTGTGTGCGACTACGGTGCCTTGGGGTAATCGCTTTCTTGTAGAACTAGTCATGGTGCTGGCGGCTACGTTCCACAAAAATTCCCTTGTTGGGGAATCTAAAATTTCACCCTTGTGGTATTTATCAAGGAGCTTTATCATTTGAATGGGTGTCGCCCAGTTCTTGTACATAAGCTCTCTATTTTGCTGTAACTCTGCCTCGGTTGATACAACACGTACACCATCAATTGATATGCTGCGAAGATAGCTATCAACAACACTTGCACCGCCCAATTGCAAAAGAATAATGTCCGAAGTATTATTGTCGCTGAGGCGTACAGTATAGTCAATCAATTGAGACATAGATACCCATAAGTCGCCACTAGGATATTTATCTCTAAATGGGCTCCATGTACCGGGTTTAAGCATCTCTTTTGTTACAAACACCGAATCTGTAAGCGATAGTTCACCTTTGCACACTCTGTCTAGCAAAGCCATAGAAATGGGGAGTTTATAGACGCTTTGCATTGGGAACTGCTCGTTACCGTTAATAGTGGTAACACTGCTGGCTCCTAGCTCACAAACGGCTAGGCCAATAGTAGCATCAACGCCCTTTGCTAGGTGCTTAATTTTGCGCTCAAGCGACTGAGCACACACTAGGTGAGATAAAAAAACAGAGATAATAGATAGGATAACTAATTTCATAACATAAAACAATAGAGGTATAACAAAAAATGGAGAGCCACAAAAGCAGCTCTCCATCTTAATATCTAAAATTACAAACCTTAGTCTTGTAGTTTAGCTTTAATGAACTCACGGTTAAGGCGAGCGATGTGACCAATAGAGATACCCTTTGGACACTCTGCCTCACAAGCACCAGTGTTAGTACAGCTACCAAAGCCTAGTTCGTCCATCTTAGCTACCATAGCCTTAGCACGACGAGCACCCTCAACACGACCCTGTGGAAGTTTCGCTAGAGATGATACTCTTGCACCTACGAATAGCATAGCAGAACCATTCTTACAAGTTGCAACACAAGCACCACAACCAATACAAGCTGCTGCGTCCATGCTCTCCTCAGCATCGTCTCTTGGGATTGGAATTGCGTTAGCATCTGGTACACCACCTGTGTTTACCGATACAAAACCACCTGCGTGTAGAATTTGATCGTAAGCAGTACGCTCAACAACAAGGTCCTTAATCACAGGGAAGGCACGGCTACGCCATGGCTCGATTGTGATAGTGTCACCATTCTTGAACTTACGCATGTGTAGCTGACAAGTAGTGATCTCATCGTCTGGACCGTGTGCACGACCATCGATAAATAGAGAACACATACCACAGATACCCTCACGACAGTCGTGATCAAAGGCAACTGGCTCCTCACCTGAGTGGATAAGCTCGTTGTTAAGTATGTCGATCATTTCAAGGAATGAGCTATCAGCAGAGATGTTCTTAACTGAGTACTCCTTGAATGAGCCGCTATCTTGTGCGTTCTTTTGACGCCAAATATTTAGTTTTAAATCCATGATTTTACAAAAATTAAATGTTAAATACCGCTCTTATAAGAGTATTACTCTTTGTAGTTACGTTGAGCAACTTTGATAAATTCGAAGTTAAGATCTTCTTTGTGAAGCTCAGGAGTAGCATCTACACCTTTGAACTCCCATACCGAAGCGTACTTGTACTTCTCGTCATCACGTAGTGCCTCACCCTCAGGAGTCTGGAATTCCTCGCGGAAGTGGCCACCACAAGACTCATTACGATTAAGAGCATCACGAGCCATAAGCTCACCTAGTTCTAGGAAGTCTGCAAGACGAAGTGCCTTCTCAAGCTCTTGGTTGAACTCGTTAGCTACACCTGTTACTTTAACATCGCTCCAGAACTCTTTTCTAACATCTTGGATTAGACCGATAGCCTCTTGTAGACCTTTTTGGTTACGAGCCATACCTACATAATCCCACATGATGTTACCTAGCTTCTTGTGAAGATCGTCAACCGATTGCTTACCCTTAATGCTGAATAGCTTAGTAATGCGATCGCTAACTGCCTTCTCAGCCTCAACAAACTCCTTTGAGTTAGTATCAACCTTTGGAGACTGAATCTCCTTTGATAGGTAGTCACCAATTGTGTATGGTAGAACAAAATAACCATCAGCAAGACCCTGCATTAGAGCCGATGCACCTAGACGGTTAGCACCGTGATCTGAGAAGTTAGCCTCACCAAGAGAGTATAGACCTGGGATAGTTGTCATTAGGTTGTAGTCAACCCAGATACCACCCATTGTATAGTGAACCGCAGGATAAATCATCATTGGCTCTTTGTATGGATTTACGTCTGTAATCTTCTCGTACATTTGGAAAAGGTTACCATAACGCTGAGCAATTACGTTCTCGCCCAAACGATTGATAGCAGTAGAGAAGTCAAGGAATACAGCAAGACCTGTTTCGTTAACACCAAAACCTGCATCGCAACGCTCCTTAGCAGCACGAGACGCAACGTCACGTGGTACAAGGTTACCAAAAGCAGGGTAACGACGCTCTAGGTAGTAATCACGATCATCTTCTTTGATTTGAGATGGCTTGATTTGACCTTTGCGTAGCTTGTCAACATCCTCTTTTTTCTTTGGAACCCAAATACGACCATCGTTACGTAGAGACTCCGACATAAGCGTTAGCTTACTTTGCTGAGTACCGTGAACTGGGATACATGTTGGGTGAATTTGAGTGAAACAAGGGTTAGCGAACATAGCACCTTTCTTGTGACACTGCCATGCAGATGAACCGTTAGAGTTCATTGCATTTGTAGATAGGAAGAATACGTTACCGTAACCACCTGTTGCCATAACAACAGCGTGAGCACCGTGACGCTCAATCTCACCTGTTACAAGGTTACGAGTAATGATACCACGAGCCTTGCCATCAACAACTACAAGGTCTAGCATCTCGTAACGAGTGTAGCTCTTAACTGCACCTTTACCAATTTGACGGTTAAGCGCAGCATAAGCACCTAGTAGTAGCTGCTGTCCGGTTTGACCACGTGCATAGAATGTACGAGACACCTGTGCACCACCGAACGAACGGTTATCTAGTAGACCACCATAATCACGTGCAAAAGGTACACCTTGTGCGATACACTGGTCGATAATTAGGTTAGAAACCTCGGCTAGACGATAGACATTTGCCTCACGTGCACGATAGTCACCACCTTTGATTGTGTCATAGAATAGACGATATACAGAGTCGTTATCGTTTTGGTAGTTCTTTGCAGCGTTCACACCACCCTGTGCAGCGATAGAGTGCGCACGACGTGGTGAATCCGAAATACAGAACACCTTTACATTGTAGCCAAGCTCGGCCAAAGAAGCAGCAGCTGATGCGCCACCAAGACCTGTACCTACTACGATAACATCTAATTTACGTTTGTTGGCTGGACTCACAACTTTAATGTCAGCCTTATGCTTGCTCCACTTCTCGGCCAAAGGACCAGCAGGGATTTTTGATTCTAATATGCTCATAATTACAATTTTTCTTTGATTACTGGTGATTACCAATTACTTACTACACATAAGTAATACCTTCACTACATATACATATAGTGGGATGATAGCGAAACCTACAGCTACAACCATAGCGTAAAGCTTAGCTAAACACTTCCAACGCTTGATCCAAATCTGATTGTTTAGACCAACAGACTGGAATGCACTCCAGAAACCGTGACGTAGGTGGAACCATAGAGCACAGATCCATACTAGGTAGATAACTACCATCACTGGGTTTGTAAATTTCTCAACCACTAGTTCAAATGGGTTTGGATGACCGTGCTGACCCATAATCTCAGGTAGCTGCATCTTAGCCCAAAAATCATAAAGGTGAAGAGCTAGCACACCAAATACAATAAGACCTAGCACAAACATGTTGCGAGACTCCCATGTAGATGATTTACTCAAATCCTGCACTTTGTAGTTTACAGGGCGAGCAGAGCGGTTCTTTAGAGTTAGGCAGAACGCATAGGCAATGTGGACGATGAAACCCAGAGCCAAAACAGGCACCATAGTTACTACCACAGGGCTACCCATGAATTTAGTCATAGCATTGTACGACTCCTCTCCTCCAAAAATCATCAAGTTGGCAACAAGGTGCACCAACAAAAATACGATTAGAAACAAGCCCGATAGACTCATTACTATCTTTCTTCCGATAGAAGATTTAAACAGATTACTCATATATTTTTATAGTTTTAAAATGATTTCTACAAAACCCTGTAAACTCTTTGTGGAATTTACCACAAAAATAGATAATATTTTGCAAAGTTAACTCCTGTTTTTTGAATAACAATAAAAATCTTTCTATTTTTGTCAATAATTCTTGTCATTTTTCATATTTAATTAACCAAAACTCTCAAAATGAATAAAATAAACTTTAAGTTAAAATCATTCAATTTGATTCTAGCATCGGGGTCACCACGGCGAAGAGAGATAATTTCGGGATTAGATCTAGAATTTAGTGGTTGTAGGCCATTTAGTGTCGAAGAAACTTTTCCTGCTGATATGAAGCCCGAAGACGTGGCTGCGTTCCTATCAAAAAAGAAGAATGAAGCATATCCTTTTATTATGTGGGAAAAGGATATAATTATCACTGCCGACACAGTTGTAATTGTTGATGACAAAATTTTGGGCAAGCCCAAAAACCACGACGAGGCAAAGGCTATGTTAACCATGCTCTCGGGCAAAGAGCACAAGGTTATCACGGGCGTTACTATGAGATGTGGTCAAACATGGCATACTTTCTCCGAAACGACCAAGGTTGTTTTAAGAGATTTGAGCGAAGAGGAGATTGAGTACTATGTACTAAAATATAACCCGCTAGACAAAGCAGGTTCCTATGCAATACAGGAGTGGATAGGCTATGCGGCAATAGAGCGAATAGAGGGAACGTTTTACAACGTGATGGGCTTCCCTGCCAATGTGTTCTACCGTGAACTAGAGGCGCTCATAGATAGATTATGCGAAAAAGAATAATATATACTAAAAACCAAAAAATGAAAAAACTATTATTATCAATTATGGCAGTAGCTACTATGTTTGTAGCCAAAGCCGAAGAGGGTATGTGGCTACCTAGTTTGATTGGTCAAACAAAACTAGCTGCTATGCAAAAGGCTGGTCTAAAGCTATCGGCAGAGGAGCTATATAGTTCGGTTGCGCCATCGCTTAAGGATGCCATTGTCAACATAAACGGCTGTACGGGTGAGATTATATCTGAGGATGGTTTGTTTATCACTAACCACCACTGTGGCTATGGCCAAATACAGTTTCACAGTAGCCAAGAGAACGACTACCTAACAAATGGCTTTACAGCTATGAACAAGGATCAGGAGCTACCATGTAACAATTACAGCGCAAAGATTCTTGTAGATGCACAAGATGTTACATCTCAAATTACAGCTGCACTGACTCCAGACATGAGCGCCGAGCAGCGCAAAGCAGCTATCGAGAAAGCAGAGCAAGCAGTAGTTGCAAACGCTATAAAGGGCACACACTACGAAGCTACTGTTGAGCCTCTTTACTATGCAAACCAATACTTTTTGTTTGTATATGAGCGTTTCACAGACATTCGCCTAGTGGTTGCACCACCTTCGGCAGTGGGTAAGTTTGGTGGCGACACCGACAACTGGATGTGGCCTCGTCACACTGGTGACTTTGCAATGTTCCGCATCTACAAAGGACAAAACGGCAAGCCTGCTCCATATTCAAAAGACAATGTACCTTACAAGCCACTTAAGCACTTCAAGATTGATGCTCGTGGCACTAAGCCGGGCGATTTCTCAATGGTATATGGTTACCCGGGAAGAACTAACGAGTATTTGTTCTCAGATGCTGTTAGCTACATTGGCGAAAAAGGTAACCCTGCAAAGATTGCACTACGTACTAGCCGCCTAAAGGTAATGAACCAGCACCAGAGCAAGAACACAAAGGTGCGTATTCAGTATGCTGCAAAGAATGCATCGGTAGCAAATGCTTGGAAAAAATGGCAAGGCGAAGAGCTTGGTATCAAGCGCACAGGTATCGTTGGCAAAAAGCAAGATTACGAAAATCGTTTTGCTACATGGGCTAAAGGTAGCGAGTTTGAGAGTGTTGTTCCTACATTCAAAAAACTATATGGCGAGATTGAGCCATATGCATTTGCAACCGACTACTACAACGAGGCATTCCGTGCTATCGAGGTTACTCGTTTTGCATCGACTCTTGCACTTGCAGCAGGCAAAGGCGAGAAGGCACTAGCAAAGGCACTTGAGCAAGGTCAACTTTTCTATAAGAACTACTCTAAGGCAATTGACCAAGAGATTGCACAACTTCTTATGGCATCATACTACAAGAACATCGACAAAAAGTATCTTCCAGAGCTTGGAATGAGTGTCGAGGAGTATGTTAACAATTTGTTTGCACAGAGCCGCCTAACAGACGAGGGCTTTATGAACTCGCTTAAAGGCAAGAGCTTTGCCGAGCAAAAGAAAGCAATTCAGGGCGATGCAGCAACTAAATGCTACAACCTATTTAGCAAGAAGTACAACGAAACTGTTGCTCCACAATACAAGAAGCTAAACAGCGAGATTTCGGCACTTTATGAGAGCTATATGAAAGGTATGATGGAGTTTGAGCCATCGAGACTATTCTACCCCGATGCAAACTCGACTCTTCGCATCGCTTACGGAGCAGTAGAGGGTTTCACTCCTAGAGATGGTGTTACATACAAGCCATACACAACTCTTGATGGTGTTATCGCAAAGGACAACCCCGAGATTTATGACTACAACGTACCACAAAAACTACGTGATATCTATAATCGCAAAGACTATGGTCGTTGGGAGGTAAACGGTACAGTACCTGTTGCGTTCCTTGCATCTAACCACACAACAGGTGGTAACTCTGGTAGCCCAGTGGTTTCGGCAGAGGGTCACCTTATTGGTACTAACTTTGACAGATGTTGGGAGTCAACAATGAGCGATGTTGTTTATGATCGTGATATGTGTCGTAACATTGCAGTAGATGTTCGTTACATTCTGTTCCTAACAGAAAAGCTATGTGGCGCAGGTTATCTACTAGATGAGATGGATATTATTCAGTAATTACAGCTCACGCTAACAAAATAGCAAAAAAGGGATCGGCACATAAACGGCTGATCCCTTTTATATTATAACTAAAAACGGCACTGAGTGTTGTGATTATAAAAAAATAAAGTGTAAAAATATTTGTAGAAACATAAATAATTCATATCTTTGCACCGCAAATGGTTCCGTAGCTCAGCTGGATAGAGCATCAGATTTCTAATCTGAGGGTCGCAGGTTCGAGCCCTGCCGGGATCACTGTAAACGAGTCCCCTTATCTCATTACGAGACGAGGGGATTTTTTTGCTATATACATAACGCCCAAAAATCATACTTAGGAGTGTTGTAGCGGGAGCTATGACACACATAAATTCAATCCTAACTTTTATAAGATGCTAATAATAAAAATATTATTTTGATTGACAGATTTATTTATCTATATTTGTTTTACTACAAAGCACTACCCAACGCTTTCCCATACCACTACTACGAAACTAACTAAAATATAGATAATATGAGAAAAAGCACCTACATCTTGCTTACAGTTCTGTTTACTATTATTTCGTTTACTACATTTGCTCAAAAAAAGAGCGAATACACAATCAAAGGTACTGTAATTGATAGCACCACCCTCAAGCCTATTGCTTATGCAACAATTGCGCTAATTAAGGACGACAGCACAAAGTTAATAGTTAATGCTGTGCCTAGCGATGTGAATGGCAAATATGAACTCAAAGCAAAAACCGAAGGCAAGTATATTGTTGCTGCATCGTTTGTGGGCTATGGCTCAAAGGGCATAGAGCTTAGCTTAGGTTTAGATAAAAACGTAGATATTGGCGATATTTTCCTAAAAGAGGGCGTGGCAATGGACGAAATTGTTGTGGTGTCTAACACTCCCCTAGTAACATCTACCCCCGATAAGTTAACATATAATATGGAGGCAGACCCCGAATCGGCAACATCTAACACACTCGAGATATTGCGCAAAGTACCAATGCTATCGGTAGATGGTGACGACAAAGTGCGCCTAAATGGCGAAGGTAACTACAAAGTGCTAGTTAATGGTAGAAACTCCACCATGATGACCAAAAACTTTAACGATGTAATAAAGTCGATGCCCGCAAGTTCGATTAAGAGCATCGAAGTTATTACAAATCCACCAACCAAATACGATGCCGATGGTATTGCAGGCATTATTAACATTATCACTCACCGAGGGTCGTTGAGCGGATTTAACGGCTCGGTGAATCTAAGTGTAGACAATAATGGTAGCATTAACAGTGGTGTATATATTGCTGCACAAACTGGCAAGTTTGCCATATCAACAAACATATCTGGGGGCAAATATGTATCTAGACCCAGTTTCAGCGAGCGAGAGACGACATATCACAATAACGACAAGTACCACCAAGCAATATCGAATGGCGAAAATGGTGGAAGTAATAATAACAATGGTAATTTCTCTATTGAAGCATCATATGAGATAGACTCGCTCAATCTTATTACATTGTCGGGATGGGGTTATTTGGGTGGTTATGGCTCCGACAACTCTGGAGAGACTAGCTACTTTGATAATATTGGTAATCTCACACGCAAGTTCACAAACTCTAGCGATAGCAAAGGCGAATATGGTTCGCTATCGGGCTCTATTAACTACCAAAAGAGTTTTAAGAAACCCGACAAAACATTCACTCTATCGTATAACGTAGACGCAAACCCCGGTAGCTCTTCGTTCACCTCTACAATTGATGGTATTCTCGACTATGACAGCTACCAGCAATACTCCAACAACGATGCAACGGGAATGTCACACACCGCTCAAGTAGATTTTTATAACCCAGTGAGCGAGAAACACCAGTATGAATTTGGTGCAAAGTATATTCTCAGAATCAACACTTCGGACACCGAGGTCGAAGAGCGTAGCGACCTAGAGGCACCATGGGAGCCTGCTCCCCAAAAGGTAAACGACCTAGATTACGACCAGCACATTTCGTCTTTATATGGAGGCTATGTGTTTAAGCACAAAAAATTCACAGCTAAAGGTGGATTCAGAGCCGAACTAGGAATAAACGAAGGTGTATCAAAAAGCTATAAGGGTGATATGGAATTTAATAGCGACCCTTTGTTTAATGTTGTACCCTATGTAAATATGTCTCTTATGTTAAACAAAGGACAAAATATTACAGCATCATATACTCAGCGCCTAAACCGCCCGGGCATATACCAGTTAAACCCATATGTAAACGATAACGACCCAATGAATATTTATTATGGCAACCCCGAACTAGAGACGGTTGTTGCACATTCATATAGTTTGGGCTATCGCAAAACTACACAGCGATGGAATCTATTTGTTGGAGGTAATAGCTACATTAGTAATAACTCTATCGAGAGAATTACAAAGAGCGATGAAAACGGACGATTAGAGTCAAGCTACTCAAACATTGGTAAAAACAAGAACTTTAGGCTTAACACCTCGTTCTCATATTATAAGCCTAAGTTTAATATATATACCAATGGTGCGGTTTCGTACACCAGCGTTAAGAGTACTAGCAATGATATCGAGAATTCGGGTTATAGCGGAAGCATGTTCATGGGGGGTAGCTACAAGATTTGGAAAAACGGTAGCCTTAATGCCAACGGTGGTTACTTCGTCAGCAGTGTAACACTACAAGGCTCATCGGCAGCATACTATTACTACTCGCTGGGTTTAACACAACGATTGTTAGAACAAAAACTATCTATTTCGCTATATGCCAATAACCCATTCACCAAAAATTTTGAGTATAGATATGAGACAATTGATGAGAACTTTAGCTCAATTGGTAGATCATGGAGAGTGAATAGATCGTTTAGACTGGGAGTTAACATGCGTTTTGGAAAGACAAACGCACAGGTAAAGAAAACTCGCCGCTCGATTAAGAACGACGACTTAATGTCTGGTGGTAGCTCACAAGGTGGTGGCGGTGGCACTGGTGGTGGCCAGTAATGACAAGCCACACTGCAACAAAGGCAAGGTTAATAAATTGAACCTAAGCACAAAAAATATGGCATCTCGAGCTAATTCGAGATGCCATATTTTTGTATATACTGCCCTATAGCAACAGTTACCATACATATTCACGCACTATACGTTCGAAGTCAAGTTTTTGTTCGGGGCGCAAGTCGTCATAGATATAAAGCGATATGCCATGTGCACCTGCATCCATAGCTCGAGTCATACCCTCACCCAATGTTTCGTTGTTTTTAAAGTCGGGTGTATAGAGCCCACAAAATAGTGTTGTTTGAGGATTTTTTGCCAATACATTCTCCTCGATGCAGTCGTTAATAAAATTCATTCCTAGCTCATAAGCACCATAATATACCATTGGGAATACTATATCTAGCTCCCACTTCCCCCAATCTTGGCGAACCATATTGCTCGCAAGGGCTGGAGTAGGAAACGGCGAAGCGCCCATCAACAAACCGTGACTACGCACCAATTTAGATATTTCGTTAGCAATTTCGGTAATTTGGTCACATCTGAACTGAGCCCACTTAGCATCCATACACGCATACTCTATTTCATAGGGAGTATATCCGTGCAGAGCTTCAAATTTTTCGATCATTGCAGGGTGGTAGCCGTAGTCCCACTGAGGATATTCACGATCTTGAATTATGCCATAGTTTTTCCACAGCCCTGTGGGCAAGAACACATCGACATAGCGATGGTAGTCTATACAAATTCCTTTTAGCCCTTCGACTTTGCAATACTCCTCCATGCGAGCAAGTACATGTTTGCGCACGCCATCTATTGCAGGGCACAAAAATCTATAATACTCTACATATGCAGGGTCGTCTGCCAAGCTTACACCATTCTTATTTACGCTATACCATTCGGGGTGGGTATCTAGCAGCGATGCATCATTCATAGTCCACACCCATGCATGAATATCTATATCATATTGCTTGGCTAATTCGATAACCTGTGGGTACACCTCGATGGGTGCTTTGAGCAATAGTCCACGAATACCTGAGTCATGCAATCGCTTAAGGAAGCTGTCCATATCTTGCCCTTCTTGGTATGTATGCCAACTCCAATAACGAGGGTAATTACTGTCTTCTAATCTAAGTGAAATTTCATTTTGCACACCAGTCTCTCTACACGAGCTAATAAAAACGAGCATCAGCACAAAAATAACAGATAATAGTTTTTTCATATTAATTTGGGTTTGATTTCATTAATAGCCAAAGCAAACATAACAAATTATTATCAAAATAACAACTTTTAGTATCGAAATTAATTTACATATAAACAAAATATTACGAAATTTTTAGTTAAAATACAAAATATGTTTGTAATTAATAAAACTTATTCTATATTTATAGTGAGAAATTATACACTGAAATGGAAAATAGCAGCTACTTTAAGAGTTTTGAAGAGTCAATGACTTCACGTCTACTTACTACGCTAAGTTCGCTCACAAGTGCGCCTACGGGTTCGCTAATTGTCGAGGAACTTAACGAGAAGTGGAATGAAATAGCTCCGGAATATATGATGGAAGCTGTTAAGGAGTTTAATGACTATCCAACAGCAACTCTGGCGTGGGCAGCATACCTAGGTATGGCGCTTGCGAAAATCTGGGACTTGACCCCAGTACGACTGCAAAACGAAAACCTCTATGGCGAAATTGTTAGCAAAAGAGGGTGGGACGAGATGGACGAGTATATCTCACAAATAGTGCTTGGCAATAGAGCTGGATCTATTGAAGAGAAAGAACTTTCCAATACACTTCTTACGATAGCCAAAGAGGCTAATACCCTGCTACGAAGAGAGTCACTAGAACCGGGGACAAGTAATGCGTTCTATGGTTTGGCATCTACACTAAAGGTGATGTTTTCGGTAGGTGTATCTTTGCAGTTATATAACATGGGATATAGGTATGAAAAGGTGGAAATTAAGATTCCACCCATTTCGTAAACCTACTACACTTTACCGATAGTCATCGGTAATATACTTTAT
>CAYJIL010000072.1:0-8580 GCA_964370235.1 uncultured Rikenellaceae bacterium
TATCCTTTATTTATTATCGACAATATCACTAGCTACCGCATACGCAGTACTCCATGCCGCTTGCAAGTTAAACCCTCCCGTTATAGCATCAATATCTAGCACTTCGCCAGCAAAGTACAAGCCCGAGCATTTGGTTGACTCAAGGCTCAAAGGATGCACGCAATCTAGCGACACACCACCGCAGGTCACAAACTCCTCTTTGTAGCGACTACGGCTCCCCATCATATACTCATCGGACGTTAGTGCTGTCACCATGCGATTGATACCCTTGCTGCCAAGCTCTGCCCATCGTCTCTCGTGCGATATCGATATTTTCGACAGCAAATGTAGCCATAGGCGAGAAGGTAGAGAGAATGGTGCTACCGAAGTAACTAGCTTTTGAGGGCTCTTTGCCACTATATCATCAATGTGCTGGTGCACCACCTTCTCAGAGGTTTCGCCCACCCAATTCACAAAGAATTTGCCGCGATACTCACGCTCTGCTAGCTCACGTGCTGCATGCGACGATAACTTTAGTATGGCAGGGCCACTCATTCCCCAGTGGGTTACCAGCAGAGCTCCCGAGCCACGAAACTTAGTGCCTGCAAGCCCCGTAATAGTATTCTCAACTACGCAACCCATTAAATCGGTAATACTATCAGATGGAATATTGAAGCTAAAGAGCGATGGCACTGGCGGTATAATAGTAACGGGCAGCTTTGTGAGCATATCAAACGATGCTTGCTTTGCTCCCCCACCACTAGTCACGATAACAATATCGGCACTCTCGCTATGGCAATTACCACGACTATCGAGCTCGATAGTAAAACTATCACATACTTTCTCTATTTGGGTAACCTTGTGTGAGAGCCTAACATCGATGTCGAGCTCCTTGGCATAGCTGGTAAACATACCAATTATCTCGCCCGAATCTTGTGAGCGAGGGAATACACACTCATCGCTCTGTGTGGTTAGGGCTATGCCATGGTCTTCGAACCAGTCATAAGTTGCCGAGTGGTCGAATTTGCGAAATATCCCTTTTAGCAGTTTTGCACCACGTGGATATGCCTGTTGTAGGTTGCGTATCTCTTCGAACGAATTGGTCAAGTTACAGCGCCCACCACCCGACACTGCAACCTTGGCAAGAGGGCGTGATGCTGCCTCGTAGATGGTCACCGCAAAATCGGGCTCCATCTCCTTTATATTTATTGCGGCAAAGAAACCTGCAGCTCCTCCACCAATAATAGCGATCTTCATAAATTATAATATTACATACACTACAAAGGTAGTAGATATTTATCTATAATTTATCCTTTTTTGCCACATGTTTGTGAATATAACTCGTATGTACCACCACAAAAAAGCATAAATGTCAAAATAGCGTAATAAAACAAAGTTGTAGAATAATAATATATTATGGTAGATATTGTTAATATTCATACCTTTGTGGCCATAATTAATTACAATAAACCAGATATGGCTATGAAAAAATTATTAAGTGCATTTGCACTATCATCTATGATAGCAACATCGAGTAGCTTTGCCGCTACCGAGAATGTCGCAAAAGAGACCATTTCGCTAGAGAGCGCTACGGCAAAAGATAAGCAAGAGTATGCCCAAAGAGTAAAGGATGCCTTTATGAAGGGTTGGGAGGCGTATATGAAGTATGCTAAGGGTATGGATGCCGTTAACCCAATTGCCGAGAAAGGGCATAACTGGTATAGCGAAAGCTTGCTAATGACACCCGTTGATGCTTATAGTACAATGTGCTTGATGGAGCTAGAGGGTGCAAAGAAGCAGGCAAAAGATATGATTCTTGCCGACCTTAACTTTGACAAAGATATGGAGGTGCAGCAATTCGAAATTGCTATTCGCCTTGTGGGTGGTCTTATTTCGGCATATCAGCTCGATGGCGAGCCCAAATTCTTGGAACTAGCTGTTGATTTGGCAGATAGACTAATGCCTGTATTTGATACTCCAACAGGTATTCCATATCGTATGGTTAACCTACGAACTGGCGAAATTAGCGGTAATACAACAAACCCTTGCGAGGTTGGGTGTATGATGATTGAGTATGGCACGTTGAGCAAGCTAACGGGTAACCCCGAGTACTACAACAAAACAAAGAAGGGTATCAAAGCAGTGTTTGACCGTAGAGGCGAAACGGGCTTGGTTGCCGATGCTATCAACTGCGACACTGGCGAGTGGCTAAGCACAAAGGCACACATTAGAGGCGGTATCGACGCATTCTATGAGTACCTACTAAAGGGCTATATTCTATTTGGCGATAAAGACCTAAAAAAAATGTGGGAAGTTTCGCTAAATGGCGTAAATAAGTATTTGGGCGATGAAACTCCAAACGGCTATTGGATTGGCGAGGCAGATATGAACACGGGCGAGCGAACAGCCACTATCTTTGGTGCGCTAGATTGCTTTTGGAATGGTTGCCTTGTGCTAGATGGTGATATTGAGCGTGCCGAAAAGCTGCAAAAATCTATCTTTACAATGTGGCAGATGGAAGGTATTGAGCCCGAATCTATCGACTACTCAAAAATGGAGATCCTATCACCATTCTATATGGCTCGTCCCGAGGCTATCGAGGCAGCATACTATGTGTGGAAGGCTACGGGCGATGAACAGTACTACCAAATGGGTAAAACCATGTTTGAGTCTATCGAAAAATATTGCCAAGTAGACAACGGATATGTTCACTTGCAAGATGTTAGAACAAAAGAGAAGTGGGATACGCTAGAGAGTTTCTTCTTTGCAGAGACAATGAAATATTGTTACCTATTCTTTGATGATAGCAATTTCTCGTTCGAGGACTATGTGCTTAACTCAGAGGCTCACCCAATTAAAAACACTTGGGACAAGAACTGGAAAGGTGGAGCATATAAAATGTATAAAAAATAATATTGTAAAGTTTGTTTGGGAACTTTTACACCAAGATGGCATCTGGGCTTAGGCTCAGATGTCATCTTCGCTTTTATACCAAGAAGAGCTAAATATCTAGCCCCTCGACCCACATTAAGAAGTTTTTTGCCTTTAGACGAGAGATGCTCACACGCTCGGGAGTTTTATATTGTAGCTTCACGGTGAGTGTACGGTTAAAGTATCTCTCTATCGACATAATCGCCCCACGGGCAATAATAAATTGACGGCTTGCCCTAAAAAACAGCTCGGGGTTTAGTTGCTGCTCTAGTTCGTCAAGAGTCGAACTATAAGCATACTCTTTGCCTTGTGTTGTGGTTATCTGTAAACCCGAACTAGTTGCATATATATAAGCAATATTGTTGGTTATAATGGGGATTATTTGCTCTCCCCTATTAACCATGAGCGTTGTACGGTAGCGCTTTGTGCCGCCACTCTGCCCCACTATCTTTAATAGGTTTTCGATTTGTGGTAGCATGCTAGCCTTGGCAGAGAACATCTCATACATCGAATGATATTTCTCTAGCGCTTTAGCCACCTGCTCGCCATTAATGGGCTTTAGGATATAGCTTATTGCATTGGTCTCAAATGCATCCATCATATACTGGTTATATGCCGTAGTAAATATTATTGGGCATGTAATTGTAACCTGCTCAAAGAGCCTAAAGCTAATCCCATCGGCTAGTTCAATGTCCGAAAATATTAAGTCGGGCATATTATTACACTCAAACCACTCCACGCCACTCTCAATCGAGTCTACCACACCCAATATATTGGCACTATCGTCAATCGACAATATTAGCTCCGAGAGCCTAGTGGCGGCCCTCTTTTCGTCTTCTATTATGAGTATCTTCATAGAATAGGTAGTTTAACAGTAAAAAAATTGTTGCAGCAAGTAATCTCTACCTTTTTGCCATGCAGTAGTGCATACCGCTCTGTGAGGTTGTGCAGTCCAACACCAGTTGAGTGTTCGGGCTTGCTTTTTTGTTGTAAATTATTTTTAACCACAATCATATCGTCTTCTTTACAAATTGTGACACGCAGTGGCCTATTTTGTGTTGCTACATTGTGCTTAACTGCGTTCTCGACAAGTGTTTGCAGTGCAAGAGGTGGTATTTTTGCTTTTGATATATCGCCGCTAATGCTAATCTCTATGTCGATTGCATCATCAAAACGTTCTTTTAGGATGTGCCAATATGAGCGCACAAATTGTAGTTCCTTTTCGAGCGAAACAGTGTTTTGCTCACGACTTTCTAATAGGTAACGATATACACTCGCTAGCTGCTCAACAAAGCGCTGTGCGCTATCCTCCTTTACCATTGCCGAGAGTGTATTTAGCGAGTTGAACATAAAGTGTGGGCTTAACTGCTCACGAAATGATGCTATCTTTGCCTCTAGGGCTAGCTTTTGTGCATGTGATACCTTTAGCTCAGCATCCTTTTTTTGGGTTAGAACCACTTGTGAGAAAAGTATCCAGTTATATATTATATTCCAAACTAGCACCCTTATAAAACCCCAACGGTCGACTCTGTCATAAAACCGCTCAAAAAATGCGCCACGCTGCTCGTTAGGGTATATTTGCGACATTATCTCTAGCAAATAAAAAACCGTGAACGTAACAACAATAATTGAGATGATATTACGCAACCACACTTGGGGGATTAGCTGTTTATATATGCCACAAGAGAGTAGCCACATATGCCCAAACCATATTGTTAGCAGCATAATGAATGTGCGAATAGTCATTAAGTCTAGGTAAGCTGCTCCATGCCCATAGGCAAACCTTGGGAGCATTACCATAATCGTAATACACACCGAGAGGACAATGCCCAAAATTATATTATTTCTCATTACACTCATATAATGCGAAGTTATAAAAAAATTATTAGTGTTTGGCATTGTTGTCGTCTGTTTTGCTATGTGAAGTATAAAAATGTGGA
The DNA here is from genome assembly GCA_964370235.1 of uncultured Rikenellaceae bacterium. GTDB lineage: Bacteria > Bacteroidota > Bacteroidia > Bacteroidales > Rikenellaceae > CAYJIL01. The sequence continues at coordinate 4,851 of CAYJIL010000072.1, forward strand.
ATTAGTGCTATCATAATAGGTAGCAGCACTAATCCCACACAATTTGGTTACCAATTTTGTCGTCTATTCTTGGCTAGCTTCTTGAGCCTTTCGATAGACTGCTCATAGCTTTTATACTGCTCTGGTGAGAGTATCTGCTTTAGCTCTACTTTCTTTTGTGTATGGTATTGTCGGGCAAGAATTAGTTTTGCGCCAGTGCCTAAGTCGCTAGCTCTTAGCTTTGCCCCCATTTTAACATACTCTAAATTTAGTTTGCCAAGCTCGCTAGTTTGGCTCTCGTCTAAATTTAATTTCTCTTGCATTCGTTGTGTGAGTGCGTTTGCAGCGTCCTTGTAAATATTGCTACTGCTAGTATTTGCCCATGTTGTCGAAGTACATAGCATCATTGCTAGTGCAATTATCGCTTTTGTTGCTGTTCTCATTATTATCTATTTTTTGCGATTCTCTTTCATTTTATCTCTGTTCTCGTCAGAAATTTTTTGCCACTCTTTGAATTGCTCTTTCGAAAGAACTTGCTCCATTTCGGCCTCCTTGGCCTTATTGTCTGCTTGGTATGCTCTATACTTTTCGAGTTTCGATGCCGAACTGGCTTTTAAGTCTTGCGCTTTTTGTGCATACTTTAGCGATATTTTATATACTTGATCTTGCTGCTCATCACTAAGTTCTAGTTTTTTATCGAGCTGCTCGGTAGATAGAGTGATAAGCTCCTCTAGCGACTTTTTACCCTCTTGAGCTAGTAGTGTTGTTGTAAATAGTGTCATGCCGAGTAGCCCGACACACATAAATTTTGTTGTTTTCATAGTTGCTTAATAGGTTTGTTATTTAATAAATTTTGAGTACTACTCTACCACTCCCACAATTTTGTATCCCATGCCTTCATCGGTTACTATTGGTTCGTATATGGTGTTGTTGTGTATATACTGTACTTGGCTATTTTTGCTCACCTTTGTCGCTCCATCGGGCAGCGAGTAAACAATAATACTCTTTGGTGGTTCTACCTGTTTGTAGCCTTCATCTACTTTAATATAGTAGATTCCACTGTGGCAATAGTATGGAGTGCCGCAATGCACAATTGTTGTGTGGTTTGCAGGTAGCGAGGCTACAATTACAGCGGTGCTTACCAATCGCACTGCCGATGCTATGGGTGTAGGGCGCACCACTACCACTGGGGCTGGGTTGTGCACAATAACGGGGCGAGGTGCTCGGCGTACCACAACACGGTGATGTGCCGATAGCTGAGTGCTTGCAAATATTGCAGCAGTTAGCATGGCTAAAATTACTCTTGTTCCCATAACTATTCGTATAAACCGTCTCCTACTTGCCACTCCGATTCTTCGATGATGGTATCATTCACAAAATCGTAGCCAATCTCTTGTAGAGTAATTGCCCCATCAAACTCGGTAAACATTATAACAAAGGTTTGAGTTTGGCCATTGTTTTGGTATTTTGCCAAATCAAAGCACACTGTTCCGCGCTGCCCATAGTTTTCGCTATCGCCCATTGCGTTGTGCCTAAACTCTAGGTATATCTTGCCATCGTCGGGGTAGCTAGCAAGGCTATTCTCTACTAAGTTAACATAGTGAGTTGTATTGCCGCTGGTGTTAAACCCAAAGTTAACATTCAAAAAACCACCTGCACACCATGCCTTATATAAGTGTATGGGGTCATTCCCTATGCTTGCTTGGTTGTCGGCAGTTAGCTCTACCACATCTTTTGTTAGTAGATCATATGCCGAGTGCAAGTCTGCATTGTAGACATTGCCTTGGCCACTCACCTTTGAGTAGGTAACCATAGAGCGTTGCCCTTTGCTGGGGGCATAACTACCATAGTCCGATATTATGGTGAGCAGGTTGCCCCCATCGGTGTTTAGGGTTAGTGTTTGATCTAGCTCCGAAGTTACGGTTGCACGCGCTGTGTAGTAGGTTGTGTTCTGCGATGAGTCATCGTCACTACACGAGATTAACGATAGCGATGTAACTGCCGCCATTGCCAAATTTTTTAAATAAACATTCATTGTCTTCACCATCTCTGTTTTTTTAAATTATTAAACTTATTTTTGATTCTGTGAGCAAAGATATGTGCCCACATGCAGTCAAAAAATAGAACCTACCTCCACATGAACCAAATCGCAGGTGAAGTATCCAAAGATATGGGTGAGTTGCAATATCAAATTTTTAATTTATTCAGGTAAAGCCTAGTTTTGGTTTCTAGCAAAAGAATATCTATTTTTATATCATTAAATGATTAAATATGTCACATGCAGTAATAGTGGGTGCCGACTCTCAGATAGGTTCGTGGCTAGCGTATGAGCTAGCACAAAGGGGCTATAGTCTCACTCTCATAGGTTATGATATCGAACTACTAACACTCCTCAACGAGCAGCTATCTAGCCACCTCGAAACAGAGTGCACTATACACCGCATCGATCTTAGCCGTGATAGTAGCTCGCTGCAAGTAAACACCATCATTGTAAGCATGCAACCCCACGCCACGCTAATAGTGACGCTGCCCTTGCTTGTGGGTAGTGTTATGCTTGCCGATAAAAGCACTAGTACAGTAACTTTGCAGATGCTCTATGATAAGAACATTGCGAACCTACTACACTATTTGGGCGATGGCCTAAAGGATAAAATAGCTACAATAATTAATGTAACGACAATGAGTTCGCTAAAAGGCTATATTCTTGGTGTAAAAGGGAGCGATTCAGAGATTGCGCACGTGTCTAGTAGCCTGCACGACTACCACAAGGAGTTTAGCCTCAAAATCGCCCATGCAGGGCTAGGCGCTGTGGCTAGTTGGGTTTACATGCTACCGGCCAACAGGCGTGAAATGTATATTGCGGCACAGCTGGCACCCTCTCCCTCCAAAATAGCACAAATAATTGCTCGTAGTGCAGACAGCCACCACAAAGAGATACGGTTGTCGTTTGTTAGCGATGTGTTGTCTGCTGTGCTTGTCGAACCAGTGCGTCAAGCCATAAGATTATATAGGCGACTATTGGGGTAGATAATGCAAAAAAGAGGTTGTCTCGAATTATTCAAGACAACCTCTTTGTGACACTGACAGGACTCAAACCTGTAACCTTCTGATCCGTAGTCAGATGCTCTATTCAATTAAGCTACAGTGCCGTTAAAAATTTCATGTTCACTAAACATCGATACCATCACTGGTACTGTTTAAACTTGTGACACTGACAGGACTCAAACCTGTAACCTTCTGATCCGTAGTCAGATGCTCTATTCAATTAAGCTACAGTGCCGTTTTGTTTTTTAACGAGTGCAAAGATATGGATAATGGTAATACCATCCAAATTTTTTGGTGCTTTTTTTGTAATTAATTTTTGCCTTTTGTGTTAGTTGATTGATTACTAAACCATTAAAATATCGCTAAATTTTGCCCCTCAAGAGCGCTAGCCATGCAATATCGTGTTTTTTGCTATGTGGCATCACAACAACGATAGCTTTTGATACTAGAGCAGATGTTAGCATAACTTGCGGCGATAAAACACTACAAAGATAGCAGTAGCCGTTATTGCCGAAATAGCGTCTGAGATGGGCTCTGCCAATAACACCCCTAGAGTCTTGTCATTAGTAAAATTAGGGATAATATAACATAGCGGAACAAGCAGTACAATCTTGCGGAAAAATGCAATAAATAGCGATTTTTTGGCCTGCCCCAAAGCCAAAAAGCTCTGCTGAGCAACCATCTGTGCACCAAAAATTGACATACC
>CAYJIL010000072.1:8680-12165 GCA_964370235.1 uncultured Rikenellaceae bacterium
CCAAAGCCAAAAAGCTCTGCTGAGCAACCATCTGTGCACCAAAAATTGACATACCGGCAAAATAGATGGGTATATACTGAGCGGTAGTATCTATCAAATGCTGGTGGTCGCTAAATACCGATGCAAACAGCGCAGGGCTTAGCACAAGGATGGTAATAAACAAAAGGTTATACCCCATACCTGCCTTAAATGCTAGCTTTATTGCAGCACGCACCCTATCTAGCTGCTCTGCACCATAGTTGTAGCTAACAATTGGCTGTAAGCCCTGCCCCAAACCTTGCAATGGTAGCATTACTAGCTGCATTATGCTTGTCATAATGGTCATGGCACCCACCGATATATCGCCGCCAAAACGTGCCAGTTGTGCATTTAGCGAAAACAGCACAAGGCTTTCGGTACTCTGCATAATAAACGGAGCAACACCCAGCGCTAGCGTTCGCCCAAGTGTTTGGGCACGCAGTTTAAGGTACTTTTTGCGAAAGCGCAGCTTGCTAGGCCCTTTGACAAAGAAGCTTATAACCCAAAATGCCGAACAACTTTGTGCAATAATTGTGGCAAGAGCAGCGCCCTTTACCCCCATGTTAAGGGTGAATATAAATATTGGGTCGAGAATAATATTAATTACTGCTCCTATCAGAATAGTAATCATGCCATCACGTGCAAAGCCTTGGGTATTAATAAATGGGTTCATGCCCACACTTATCATTACCGCCGTGCTACCAATGACATAAATCGAAAGATAGTCGGCACCATAGCCTATGGTTTGGCTACTTGCCCCCAAAAACCACAGCAAATCGCTACCAAACAGCCAAAACACAATCGTTAGCACTACTCCACTCACCAGCAGCATAACAAAGCTACTAGTGAGCACTCGCTCGGCTTGGGGCATTTGCCCTGCACCCATGCGAATGGCACACAGTGGCGCACCACCCATTCCCCACAGTGCACTACAAGAGGTAATGAATATAATTATAGGCAGCGTTGTCCCTAGGCCTGCCATTGCAACCTCGCCACCGTCCATACGGCCAATAAAAATACGATCTACAATGTTGTAGAGTATGTTAACCATCTGTGCTACGATGGCAGGTGTCGATAGCTTTAAAAGCAGCTTTGGGACACTATCTGTGCCAAGATTATTCATCTAGTTACTTTGTTTGTTGGCTGCAAAGGTAACAAAGTTTTTTACATGTGATAAGCAAAATAAAAAGGCGGCTTTATTTGCTTGCCGCCCATTGTTTGATACAGATAGTATTGTGCTACTATTGAGCTATATATGCTCCAACTATTTCGCCATAATAAGCAATGTGTGCATCTTTGTTTGAGCCCGAAAAATCGCTAGGTTTATCCTGTGGATAGAATCTATCTTGTATCTCGCTAGGCAAAAGTAGTGGCTCTTGCAATTGGCTATATAGTATCTTGCACTCGAGCGTAAGTGGTAGCTCCTTAATTCCGGGAGTCGATATGTTCATAGGCGGCGTGGTGGTTAAACCTAGAGTCTCAAATTTGTTACCCTTGCTACCCGATGTAGTTCCACAGTGGCTAAGAATGCGCTTGTCGTGCTCGCCCATTGGTATGTTTATGGTAAATTCGCCGCTATCATCTAGCATTTGGCGAGTGTGCCTATGTGTGCGAACAAAGGCAATAAATAGCGGTCTATTCCACTGTATGCCCATAGTACCCCACGATATGGTCATGGCATTTAGCTCGCTGCCTCTTTTTGTTGTCAAAAGTACTCCTGTTTTAATGGCCTCCATAATTTGGCGGCTATACTCCATTGGGTTAATCTTAATCATAATGTTTTATCAGTTTAGCGAAAAGTGTTTGGCTAAGTTACCAAATTATTTATTAATTTTGGCAATGATATCAATTAAATTAACATCACAATATAACCAAACCGATTAACCAAATATGAATGAGGTATTAAAAACAATAAAAGAGAGACGCTCGTGTCGTAATTACACTACCGAGCAAATAAGCGATGCACAATTGAACACCATTCTCGAGGCAGGTAGCTATGCACCAAGCGGAATGAACAAGCAATCACCCATCTTTATAGCCATACAAGACAAAGAGGTAATTGCTCAGCTCTCAAAAATCAATTCACAACTGTGGGGAAAAGGGCCCGACGGTTTCTTTGGTGCTCCCACCATTATTGCCGTGTTGGCAAATCCTCAGCTCTGCCACACCTATCAGCTAGATGCAATGGCTGCCGTAGAGAATATGCTTCTCGCTGCCCAGTCACTAGGCTTGGGAGCTGCCTGCATATCTAGAGCAAAGGATGGCTTCGCTAGTGAGTACGGCAAGGCATTAATGGCAAAATTGGGTATAGATCCTGCATATGAGGGTGTAGAGCACGTTATTGTAGGCTATCGTAATGGCGACACACCACAAGCTCCACCACGTAGAGAGGGGCGCATTTTTAGAATATAAACTCTTTGGCCATGAAGCTAATTGCCATTTCAGATCTTCACGGACATCTTCCCACAATCGAGCATGCCGATATACTCTTTATTGTGGGAGATATTATCCCACGCCCCTACAAGCACAACATCGCAAAACAGTGGGAGTGGTACAATAGCCATTTTCTGCCTTGGCTCGAGTCACTGCCCCACCCTCGCATAATTTGGGTGGCAGGCAATCACGATAAGTTTGTAAAGCACCACGGTATTATATCCACAAACCGTGTTATATACCTAGAAAATAGTGGTATCGAGATTGATGGACTAAAGGTGTGGGGCACGCCAAATATCTCACGACGTGTAGATGAGAGCAATAAGCTTCATCGTTTGTTTGGCAAAATTCCCACCAGGCTAGATGTTCTCTTGTCGCACAGCCCACCATATGGCGTCTGTGGTACGGGCGAAATGGCAGGTACGGGCATCGACATTGGCAGCAGCGAGCTCACAAAGGCTATAAAAGATAGCCAAATCCGCTATATCTTCTGTGGTCACAGCCACAGCGGCAATCGTAGTCTATCATTGTGGCGAGGCAAACGCATTGCCAACGTAGCGCACTGCAACAGTCAACGCGAGCCTACGGGGCACTATTTGGTTGTAGAGATATAGTTGAGGGCATTTAACTTTGTTGCATTCTATTTTTTACTGTTTGCAGAGCTGTTTTTATGGTTATTTTCAAAGTATGTTTTCACTGCTTGATTAAGAAAAACATGATATTATTGCTTATTGGTTCTTTTATGTTCGAATAATGCCAATAAAAATCACCAACCACTCAATAGAACTTACTCTCACGTTAGTAGTATGTTAGGGGTATGTTGATACAAAACGGTTAAATTATTTTCAAAAAAACTTCACAAAATATTTGGAGGCTATTTTTTTTTGCCATACTTTTGTGCCCGGAGAGATGGCAGAGTGGTCGAATGCGGCGGTCTTGAAAACCGTTGATCTTCACGGGTCCGGGGGTTCGAATCCCTCTCTCTCCGCCAAAGCCTAACGACAAGTTAGTGCCAAATGCGGACAAAGAGCGTT
>CAYJIL010000073.1:0-2143 GCA_964370235.1 uncultured Rikenellaceae bacterium
CTCTAGCGTTCAATCTTTTTAAAATGTTTAATCTCCCACCTGCCGTCCATGTTTTGAACTAATGCTGTGAGCGATTCTACCCAGTCGCCACTGTTGAGGTATAATATACCATCTATTCGGCGAATTTCGGGCTGGTGTATATGCCCACATATTACCGCTTGGCAGTTGTGCCTTTTGGCAACCTTTACAATATTTGCATCAAAACCGCTATGCTTGCTAACAATGCTCTTTACCTTTAGCTTCATATATCGAGATATAGAGAAGTAGTCTTTGCCATGGCGTCGTCGGTAGTCGTTATAGTATCTGTTGAGCTGCAAAAGCATACCATATATTCTATCGCCTAGCTTCGATACCCATCTAGCCTTTGAGGTAACGTTGTCAAAACTATCGCCATGAAAGACATAGTATCTTTTGCCAAAACTCTCTAGTATATACTCCTTTTCGATCTTTAGCCTGCGGTAATTGAATGGTGCTACACGGTCTAGGAAATCGTCGTGGTTTCCCTTTAGATATATTATTTCGCACTGGTTATCAAAAAACTTATCTAGCAGTACGGTGAAAAAATCGTTATAAAGCCTCTTCCATCTCTTGCGAGAGTGAAGAAGATGCCATCCATCAACAATATCACCAGCAAGAATTATTTTTTCGGCACTGGCACCCTTCAGAAACTCTATCACTTCTTCGGCATGAGACCACCTAGACCCCATGTGAATATCGGATAGAACGATTGTTTTATATTTAGTTTGCACCATTAGCTTATATATTATCTAGCAAATGTATGAAAAAATGCATTTAAAAGAAAGGTTATTATGTTATAAATTTACTATATGCTGTAATAATCTATATGAATGAATAAAGTTATGTAAATATTGCTCATTTGTGTGTATGTGTACAATTATGAAACTAAGTTTGGTTGTGTGATACAAAAAAATAACCTATATAAATAACAGCTATGTGTGTGATAATAATATAATCAGACTAAAAATGTGTTAACACAATAAAAAGTTTATTGTGTTTTAGTATTTAAAATACTTTTTTCTTTATATCTTTGCTGTATAATGTTAACTATAATTCTAATAACAACACCAAGTAACATCACATAACAATCGTTTCTAAGATTTAATATTGGAATTACACACTATTTTGATTTTCACGACATTAACTAGCATAAATATTTATATTATGAAAAGAATTTTTAATTCGCTGATTGTTTCGACAATCTTACTTTTGATGACGGGGTGTTCTCCCGACAATTCATTTGTTCCTTACCACATCGCTTTAAACTTTAGACTAGTTGACCAAACAGGTACGTTAAACGTAGAAACTGAGTCGTCTAACGACGAGGCAATAGTAGAGTACTACAAAGTATCTAGCTATAACAATTCGCATGCTGTTTACACAACTGGTGGCTATGGTAACGATATAACTGCAGGCCCACTACACAACACAATTTCTCCAGATGCAGCTCCAGTTTATAATCTTCGCCTTTTGTGTTTTGTAGTAAACGACTCTACACAAGAACCTTATGACCGTTCAGAGATTGAAATAGTGTCAGAAGAGATTTTTGGAGACAGCAAAACTCACATAATTAACGTGATTTGGGATACCGAAGGTAGTTACTACCAATGGTTGCCAAAGAGCGTAACTATTGATGGTGTTAACTACGAAGTTAAAGAAGTAAACGAAAAAGGCTATGACCTAGTAGGTATTGAGTACGTGCGCAAGTAATTACCTACCTATAATCAAATAAATAAGCGGCTGATTTGAATCACTCAAGTCAGCCGCTTATTCGTTTATCCGCCAATTCTATTGGTGCTGTGTTCTAAGTAGGTCACTCAAAACTTTCACAGGGTTAAAAGTGTCAATATCTACCTCTACAAAAATAGTATTCCAATTTGCCATTCCACCATTCCATAGGCCGGGTAGCTCTTGAGCTTTGAGCTCGACACCTGCCTTCGATTTTACCGAAATAAAACCAGTCTCGTGGTCTACAAATTTGCGAAGATCGTACTTCTTACCATTTCTATCTTTTACACTACATACCAAATCAACAGGGTTAAAGTGGGTTGCATCGCTCATAAGCTGCTTGTCGGCATCGGCAATTTGTGCAGACTCTACAATTTGTAGCGAAAGCGAACCATCC
>CAYJIL010000073.1:2243-11707 GCA_964370235.1 uncultured Rikenellaceae bacterium
TTGATTCTTCGCTGCACCATCATAAGTATCGCAACAAGTGTCTTTTTTGAATTAACAGTCTTCTCTGCCATTCTAGCATGCGAAAGATTGTCGATAGTCTTTATAAATATCACATCGGCATCTAGGTGGTTTAGATTCTCGATAAGAGCACCATGACCAGCTGGACGGAATGTTAACTTTCCTGCACTATCTCTAAATGGAGCATTACACATATCAACCGCTATTGTGTCGGTCGAGCTCTCTTGTACCGAATATGTGATTTTGTATTTTACACCAAATCGCTCTTCGTATTTGGCTGTTACGCCTTTCAACAAATCTTCGAATAGAGGCTTATGCTCAGGCGAAACAGTAAAATGTACTGCCGTTTTGCCATTTGAGCTAGCATATAAAGCCCCCTCTACAAGCTGTTCTTCGGCTGCTGTGCGAGTTTCGTTTTCGTATTTGTGGAACGGAATAAGCCCCTTTGGTAGTGCACCATATCCTAGCGGACGGTAGGCAATAGATCGCAGTGCTTCAACTTTGCGTGTGGTATCTATTTTCTCGTCTTTAAGTAGGTCGTAGAAAGCAAAATTCTTTAAGCCAGCGAACACTTTGTCTGCCTCGGCTGACGATTTTCCCGAATCTACATACTCATACACATCTTTGAACATTCGAGTTGCTGCACCCGATGCAGGCACAAACTTAACGAATGATAGCGACTCTTTAATCGCATCATACATTACTCTCATCTCCTTTTGTTCGCTTTCGGTGAATTGACGTATTCCGTCACCAGTTGTTGCTGCGTGCGAAATAGCAATTGGGTCAAATCCTTTCTTAAAATTTTCGATCTGCTTTTCCACCTGTGTTGTGGTCAAGCCATGACTCTCGATTTGCTCTAGGTCTTGTTGATTAAACATGGGAGTAGTTTTTTACGAGTTAATATTAGTATCTGCTTATAAAGGTAGATATTTTCTCGAAAAAAAAGTTAACTTTGAGGTGTATTTTTTTGAAAAAAAATTGCAAATAGTTGTTTTGTGATTAACAAATATGATGTAAATGGTAGATTTTAAGCATAATATAGAATTAAAAGGCTATAACAGTTTTGGCGTTAATGCCAAGGCAGATAGGTTTGTTTTGTGGAGTGGAGTAGATGATCTTCGCAAAATTTTTGCAGACCCATCTCTTGACACCGATAAGTGGATGGTAATGTCGGGGGGCTGTAATATCCTCTTTACCCAAGATTATGATGGAACTATTTTGCATCCAACATCTCCCCTAATTCAACCTATCGATATAGGCACCGATAGCGTTGTTGTGCGAGTATCGGCGGCATTCGATTGGGACAACTTTGTGGGCTGGACTATCTCGCAGGGTGTATTTGGTGCCGAAAACCTATCTTTTATACCCGGAATGGTGGGGGCTGCTCCCGTCCAAAATATTGGTGCATATTCGGTTGAGGTAAAAGATATTATCGAACGTGTCGAGTGTTACCTGCCACACCAAGATAAAGTAGTGACTATGTCTGGTGAGGAGTGTAATTTTGGTTACCGTGACAGCATATTCAAAGGCGAGCTAAAGGGCAAGGCAATTGTTACTTCGGTAGATTTTCGCCTACAAATTGCATATACACCACGTTTAGACTATGGCGATTTGCGCCGCAGAGTAGAGCAGAGTGGTGCTATAACGGCAGATGCTACACGTCGTGCCGTAATAGATATTCGCAGCGAAAAATTACCCGACCATACCATAATAGGCAATGCAGGCAGTTTCTTTAAAAACCCTATTGTCGAGCAACACGTGGCTGCAAAAATAGCCGAAACCTACCCCGATATGGTTAGCTACTCGGTAGATGGTGGCGTAAAAATTCCTGCTGGCTGGATGATAGATCGTGCTGGTTGGAAAGGATATAGGCGTGGCGATGCAGGTGTGCACGAGAACCAAGCGTTGGTGCTTGTAAATCACGGTAATGCAACAGGTAGCGAAATACTACAACTATCACAAGATATTGCAGCCGATGTAAAAACAAAATTTGGAGTTGTTATCGAGCCCGAGATAAATATACTATAGTATGTTATTAAATCGTTTTAAACAATACATTGCCCAGCAAGGGCTATGTGCCGATGGTGATAGAGTATTGCTAGCCGTTAGTGGCGGCATAGACTCTATGGTTATGCTTAACCTATTCTCTATGTGTGATATACCATTTGCTGTGGCGCATTGTAACTTTTCGTTGAGAGGGAAAGAGAGCGACGATGACGAGGTTTTTGTTAGGCGAGCGAGCGAAGAGATTGGGGTTGAGTTTTTTTCGATACAGTTTGATACTCAGCAACAAATCGAGCTTAGGGGCGACTCTCTGCAAGTTGTGGCAAGAGATTTGCGATATGAATGGTTTGATAAGTTAGCCAAGCAGTTTGGCTTTAGCCGCATTGCTTTAGCACACAATAGCGATGATAGGGTTGAGACCTTTTTCATAAACCTCATTAGGGGCACAGGCATAAAGGGTTTAACGAGCATACCCATAAAAAATGGCGAACGCATTCGTCCGCTTTTGTTTGCATCGAGAGCCGATATTGTTGCTCATGCCAAACAAAAAAAACTTGCTTATCGTAACGATAGTTCGAATAATCAAACAAAATATTTACGTAACAAACTAAGACATAATATCTTGCCACTACTTGTGGGGGTAGAGCCTAGTTTTAATCGCATTATGGGCGAAAATGTAGATAGGCTTTCTGATAGCGAGCGTTTTATCGATTGCTATATGCAGCGAATAGCCCAACGAGTGCAATATATCGAAGGCGAAAACACAATAATTCACCTAGATAGATTAACAGACGAGCCTATGCCCGAATATATTCTCTTTAATTTGCTTAGAGAGCATAGTTTCAAGGCAGGAGTTGTTGAGGATATTGTTACATCATATAAAAATGGAGCCAGTGGCAAGCAGTTCTTTTCGCCTAGCCACCGAGCACTCCTTGATAGGGCAAAGCTACATGTTTCTGTTTTTGAACAGAGCGAACAAGCCCCTATCCAAGCTCCCCAAGAGCTGGTGATTGATAGTGCCAACTTTGAGGCACAGTTCAATAATATGCTCATACGGGGCGAAGAGATGGCTATTAACGATTTACCATCGCTTATAGCTCCCAAAAATATTGCTATATTTGATGCAGATAAGTTATCATTCCCAATCGTTATGCGTCCATGGCAAAAGGGCGATAGCTTTGTTCCGCTAGGAATGAGAGGGCGCAAAAAGATTAGCAACTATCTCATCGACATAAAAATGTCGGTAGATGACAAAGAGAAACAACTTGTGCTCAAGAGCGAGCGTGAGATAGTTTGGTTGGTGGGCGAGCGCATTTCGGCACTAACCAAAGTTGGGGGTGATACTCGCCGAGTGGTGAGAATCACAATCGAGCCCCTATAACATTAACAAAAAGAGAATATACATATAAGGCGATGGATATACAAACCATTAAACAACGTTTTGGAATTATTGGCACTAGCCCTCTCATCGAGAGAGCGATAGATATTGCTGTGCGTGTTGCGCCCACCGATCTGTCGGTTTTGATAACGGGCGAGAGTGGTGTAGGTAAAGAGTTTTTTCCACAGATAATACATAGCTTTTCGGCACGAAAACATGGCAACTATATTGCCGTTAACTGTGGAGCAATTCCCGAAGGTACAATTGATTCCGAGCTTTTTGGGCACGAAAAAGGCGCATTTACTGGTGCTAGCGACCAGCGCAAAGGCTACTTCGAAATGGCAGATGGTGGAACTATCTTTTTGGACGAAGTTGCCGAGCTGCCGTTAACTACACAGGTGAGGCTGTTGCGTGTTTTGCAAACAGGCGAATTTATGAAAGTGGGTTCTTCTAAGGTACAAAAATGTTCGGTAAGAGTTGTTGCTGCCACCAATATCAACTTGGGCGAGGCAATTAGCAAAGGTCGCTTTAGAGAAGACCTATACTACCGACTAAACACTGTGCCTATTGTAGTGCCTGCTCTAAGAGATCGTAGTGGCGATATTCATCTGCTTTTTAGAAAATTTGCATCGGATATTGCTCTACAATATCGTATGCCATCAATTACCCTTTTGCCCGAGGCACGTCGTATTCTCGAGTCATACTACTGGCCGGGTAATATTCGCCAGCTAAAGAATGTAGCCGAGCAGATGTCGGTAATTGAGGAGCGCAGAGACGTTACGGCAGAAAATTTATCTAAATACCTAACCGATATTAACATAAGTACCGAAGCAGTTGCCATTCCTCGTCACGATGGTGGGGCAAGTTTTTCTGCTACTAGCGATGCTCACAGCGAGCTTTTATACAAAGTGCTATTCGACCTAAAGAGTCAAATTAGCCAAATGCAAACCAAGATTGACGACCTGCACGCTGCACTCAGACACGATAGCCCTAAGGCTACCGTTCACAGTGCCGAGATAAGCACACCCACACCTACGGCATATCTTCCAGCACCTAGTTATAGCCATAGCGATGAGCCAACCTACGATACCGACCTATACGACATGGCAGAGGAGGTTGATGATGAGGCTATTGTTATGACCAAGGAGCGTAGCCAAAAAGAGGCTATCATCAAGGCTTTGCGCCAAAATGCTGGGCGACGTAGAGGGGCTGCACGCCAGTTGTTTATCTCCGAAAGAACACTATACCGTAAAATGAAGGAGCTCGGTATCACCGACTCAGATATAGAGTAGAACCTATGAAAAAATATATTTTGTCCCTTGTAGGGGCTACAATGAGCTTAACTGCAATTTCGCAGCAGAGCCCCAGTAGTGTTGCTCGTGGTGTCGAGCTCTTCGAGAGCGAAAACTACGTTGCCTCTTTGCCTCTTTTAGAACGAGGTATGAACGAGATAAATGCTAACGATCAACTATCTCGCTCAAAAATCGATTACTACATAACTATTTGTCGTAGCTATTTATCAAATAACGCTATTGGCGAGTTATCTAGTTACCTCAAGAGTAACCCATCGACACCATTTATGAGCGATGTACTCTTTAGGTTGGGTATGCTGTATAGCGAGAGTGCAAACACGGGCGATGCTATTCAATACTTCAAACGAGTAGATATAGCAGGGCTCGATAGCGACTACCACCAAGAGTACTACTTTACCTATGGCTATTCGCTTTTTATCGCGGGCGATTACTCTGCCGCAAAAGATCTTTTACTTAAGGCCGAAGAGCTAGATGGTAAATACCAAACACAATCTAGCTACTATATTGGTTATATCGACTATAAAAACCAAAACTATGCTCAAGCAAAAGAACGTCTCGCTTCGCTAGAGAGTAATTTGTTTGACCAGACTCTTCCGTTTATGCTTTTGCACATTGAATACATAGAGAAAAACTATCCTTATGTAGCGCAAAACGGCAAATCGCTAGTTGATGCTGCTCCCGAGCAATCACAAAGTGCTATTGTTCAAATGGTAGCTCAGTCGCTATTCAAAACCGAGCAATATAGTCAAGCCATTGAATATATGGAGCTTTATGAGGCACTAGGTGGTGAGTTGTCGGTAGAAGATAACTACCTAATGGGTTATAGCCTATATATTAATGGGCGTTATAGCGATGCCATTCCATACCTAAATGCAGCAACTAGTGCCGATGGTGCAATTGCACAAAATAGTTACTACCACTTGGGTGGTTGCTATGCACACAAAGGCGAAATGGAGGCTGCGCTATCGGCATTTAGCATGGCGCACTCACTAGCACACGATCCCGTCATTCGAGAAGATGCACAATACAACCTCATAAAGTTACAGTATGAGCTATCGGGCTCTTCGCCTTTGCTTGATAGGCAAATTGCAACAATAACAGACTACCTGTCTCGCTATCCACAAAGTACACACAAACAAGAGCTAGAGTCAATATTAATTGATTCATACGTAAACTCCAAAGATTATAAATCGGCTTTTGATGCAGTAATGGCTACTAAATCTACCGATGGTAGAGTGCGTATGGCACGTGGTAAGATTGCATATATGCGAGGAGTCGAGCTATACCTAGCGGGCGATTACGATGGTGCAGCACAAATGTTCGATGTGTCTATCGCCAACCCTGCCTCTGCTCGATATAGTGCACTTAGCAAGTTTTGGAAAGCCGAAGTAACCTACTCAAAAGGCGAATATGACCGTGCAGCTACACTATACAAAGACTATGTTGCGGTTGCTCCCAAGAGTGCTGCTGAGTATCCTCTTGCGCTATATAACTTGGGCTACTGCTATTTTAGCCGCTCTTTTAGCGAAGATGCAAAAATTTGGTTCGAGAGATTTGTCGACTCGGGTAGCTCAAACAAAGAACTTATGGCAGATAGCTATAATCGATTGGGCGATATTGCTCTTTCGCAGCGTGAGTATGCAGATGCAATTGACGATTACACCAAGGCGCTTAGCAACGACCCTGCTAGCAGTTACTCCAAATTTCAGCAAGCTATTGCCTATGGGCTAAAGCCCGACAAGGCTCGCAAACAAGCCATCCTTTCGCAGATGATTGCCGACCCACAGTCCGAGCGTCGTGACGAAGCAATGCTAGAGCTTGCAAATAGCTATATCTCATCGGGTGACTATCGCAAAGGTGCCGATATGCTTTTGCGCCTAAAAGACGAAGTGCCATCTTCGCCGCTTATGGCTCAGGCATTTTCGCAGTTGGCGGTAGCATTCCAAAATCTTGGGCGTGATGACGATGCAATTTCATACTATAAGCAGGTGGTCGAAAACTATCCACAATCGCCACAAGCCAAAGGTGCTATGGTTGGTTTGCGTAGTATCTACACCGCTTCGGGCGATGTATCGCAGTACTTGGCATTTGCACAGAGCGTGGGTGTCGACACAAACTCTAGTGGCGAGCGAGAGCAGCTACTATATAGCGTAGCGCAAAGAGCCTATGGTTCGGGCGAATATGCCAATGCCATCGAGCGATACCACAGCTATTTAGACGAATATCCCAATGGCGAAAATGCAGCTGTCGCAACCTACTCTTTGGCAGATAGCTACAAGCGTACGGGCGATGATAGTGGTGCACTAAACCACTACCTGCTAGTTGCAGCCATGTCGCAAAATAATTATAGTGCACGTTCGGTGCAGTATGCAGGCGAGCTACTCATGAAAGCTAGCGAGTGGGAGCAGGCATACCACATTCTGCGTTCGATGCCAACCCTATCAACCGACAAGAGGCTCATTGCCAAAGCCGATCACATGGCGCTAGAGGCAGCAATCAAACTAGACGATAGGGCTAAGTGCGAAATAGTGGCAGCTCAAATAATTTCAGATCGCAACGCTAGTGCGGTAGCCAAAAATTTAGCCTACCTAACTCGTGGTAGCTACTACTTGGCAGACAAAAACTTTGCAGCAGCTATTAGCGACCTTAGCAAGAGCTCAAAAGAGCTTAACACTTTAACAGGTGCTCAGTCTAAGTATCTGCTTGCCAAAGCATATTTCTTTGATGGCGATACGGCAAAAGGCGAAAAAGAGATACTCGATTTCTCTAAACGAGGCACATCGCACCGTGATGTTTTGGCTCGTGCCTTCATTCTTTTGGGCGATATATATATGTTTAGGGGCGATAGCTTTCAGGCAAAGGCAACCTATCAGAGTGTAGTAGATGGTTATGATGGTAGCGATGTCACCATCAAAGAAGAGGCTACTAATAAACGAAATCAAATTAAAGACAATGAGTAGATCAATCATACTACTAGGGCTTTTTGCTGCTATTAGCACAGGGCTCTATGCACAGCAAGGCGATACGCTCTCTAAGCAAGTTACCGTAACACGTAGCTTCGAGGGGGCAATTCCCGATGCTACAAAATACCCATTTACGCCCGATGCCGAAGATATTTCGGTTGAACCCGACCAAATGGAGTATTCAATTTCTCCGACAGTGGCTAGTTATGATCGAGAACTATCGCCGCTAGCTTGGCAAGAGAGTGCCATTAGTCGTGACTTCGACGAGCGCTTAATATCTGCTAAGGCAGCTCTAGGGCTTCCTATGCAATCGTTGCTCGACCTATACTATGGTGTGCGCCTTCCGTCTAATCTTGTAGTAGGGGCGGCGTTCAACCACTATGGCTACTATGGCAAGTTAACCAATTTGGCAGACGTAAAAGAATCTGCTGGCATGAATCAAAACCGTTTATCTGCCTTTGGTAACTATTCGGGCAAGGTCGATGCTTCGCTAAGATTGGGATATGGTTACAATAGTTATAATAGGTATGGCTACCTAAGCCCCACCTCTACACGTGTGATGTCTACACCACTAGATGAAACACTAGAGCAGCACTATAACATGTTTGATGTTAATTTTGCACTTTCGTTGCCCAAAAAATCTAACGGAATACAGGCTAGCGTTGCTGTCGATATGCAAACTGCTCGTGATATAACGGGCATGGGCGATATTGCAACATCGCTAACATTCGATGGAGAGATACCATTTGGCGATGAGTCACGCAGTAGTGTTGTGGCATCGATTGGTGTAAACAACGTAACACGCAACGATAAATTTGATGATACATTCTCTGACGATAACTCGGCTGTTGTTGGCATAGCCTATGAGCACCGAGGTCAAAAGGTCGATATGTCTATTGGCGTAGAGTATGTGCAGGCATGGTCGGGTATCAGCAGCTTTTACCACGATAATGCCTACCTTATCCCTGCTTTCGATTTTCAGTTTATTGGTTTTGGCGAATCGTTCATACCTTATATAACACTAGAGAGCGACTATGTTGTTAACTCTATTTCGAACTTGTCAAAACTTAATCCCTATATATATGGTACACTTGCAGCACCAGCTTCGCTACAAAGTTACTTGAGTTTGGGTGTTAAAGGATCATCAAAATCTCGCATAGCATACAATATATATATAGGTATGCAGGCTATCGAGAACCAAATACACTTTATTAATAGTGGTTATGGTAATACTTTTGATATTGCATGGGAGGATGCAGGTGCATTTACAGCAGGCTTGCAGCTCGATTATGATATCTCTAGCAGCTTTGCCATTGGTGGTAAATGGAACTTTGTAAATTACGAAGAGGTGAGTGTTGTTAATGGGGATTATTTGTCTGGGCTAAGCGCAGTACCATCGCACACAGGGCAGATTGCTTTAAAATATCGCTCACACCTACCATATAGCATCGCACTCGAGGCCGATTTTGTGGGTAATCGTAGCTGTGTTGAGCGAGTCGTGGCACAACAAGATGGTTATTTTGTACGTGAGATAGGTGCCAAGACCGATATTTCGCTAGTGGGTGACTATGTTTACGACCGTAATTTTACTTTTTTTGCACAATTAAACAATATTTTCAACCAAGAGCTATATCAGTATAATCTCTATCGTGGCATTGGTTTTAATGTTATGGTTGGAGCAAAGGTAAATTTCTAGAATTTTTTTTGAGTAGCTAAAATGGTTGTATGATGTTAGTTACCTAAATCGGGCTAATTTTCTTTGAAAAAAACTTCCCAATAAATTTGGAG
>CAYJIL010000074.1:0-11696 GCA_964370235.1 uncultured Rikenellaceae bacterium
ATTGTTTACTATAAATAATTTGTTTTTCTTCGGTTTAATATACGAGTAATTTGTGTGCTTAAACTACTAATTGGTAGCCAATATAGATATAATCACACTAAAATACCAAAAAATATAGTAATATCTGCTTTGTAACATGCTTAGATAATTGTAATTTTGTATAAAATCATTTATATATATGACAAAAATAGCACTCATAACTGGTTCGACAGACGGTATTGGTAGAGCCACCGCAATTGCCCTTGCAAGAGAGGGTTATACTATACACATTTTGGGGCGAAACTCCCAGCGAGGAGCCCAAGTGCTTAGTATAGTAAAAGATATTAACCCACGTGCCGAGCACCGTTTCTATGAAGCCAACCTACTAACAATCGAAGGGAACAATAGTTTTTTGGATATATACACAAACCAGCACACATCGCTAGATTTGCTTGTGCTGAATGCCAATATATTCCCCAAAAAATCATCACTTGGGGTCGATGGTATAGACAATGTGTTTATGATTAGCTTTTTATCTAGATATATGTTTTCGTTAAGGCTAGATAACTTACTAAAAAAAGGGAACGATGCACGAGTAGTTCATATAGGTGGTGCAACATACATAAAAACAAAGATGGATTACACCAAGCTAAGCCAAGATGGCAACTCAACCATGAGCGCAACGGGTTATGGATTTTTGGCTTGTAATCTGTTTGTTAACTTTGCAAATAGCGAGGGTTTTAGCTCTATTCCATATGAGTTTTATGAGCCAGGCATCGTTAATACCAATGTTGTCAAGAGCCAAAGTGCATTACTTCGCTTTGCCTCTAGGCTTATGGGCATGATAGAGCCACAAACAGCAGGAGACAATATTGCCAAACACATTGTAACTACCAATAGCCAAGATGTAGCAGGCAAGTTTTTTAACTCAAAGGGTACTAAATTGCCCAAGAAAGAGGTAGTAAATGGTAAACAAGCATATAACGAGCTAATGGTTTACTGCGCAAAGCTAGCCAAGTAGCGGTAGTTTAGCTTTATAAAACTACTATTGCTTAGAATAAAACTGCATACCTTTTGATTTTAAGCAATTTACAGCAAAAATCAAAATTAAGGTGCTTTAAAAAAGAGTTTTACCGATTTTTTACATAGTACGACCTATCACCTCTTCAGAATTCGATCCTAAAGTTTTCTTGGACACCAATAATAGTTACTTTTCAATTTTGCATACATTACATATTGTTACTATATTTGCGGCTTTAACAGTTAACAATAAACTAACCCACACCCAATGCCACTATATGCAAAGGGAAAGAATAACAAAAACTTAAATTTATTATGAAGAACAAAGAAGCATCAAGAGTTGTATTCTTAGATTACTTGAGAGTTATAGCCATATTTATGGTTTTACTACTACACTCTTGTGAGTTGTATTTTATGGGAGCCGATGGAGCTGTTGCACAAATTGCCGACGAAGATTACTGGTGGTTGAGCCTATTTTCCACTGTTACTAGGGTTTGTGTGCCATTGTTTGTGATGGCCTCGGGCTATTTGCTACTACCACTAAAAGAGAATCAAGATATTCCAGCTTTCTTTAAAAAGCGCTTTGTTCGTGTTTTCATACCTTTTGCCATAGTGTCGCTATGCTATCTTATACTACCCTACTTTTGGGGTGCAACAGATGGCGAGGCAATAAAAATGGGTTTGGTGCGCCTACTATTCAATTTTAATGGAGCGAGCGCACATTTGTGGTTTGTATATATGATTTTGGGACTATATATGTTTATGCCTGTCTTGTCGCCATGGCTATCAAAAGTAGGCAAAAAGGGAGAGCAGGCGTTTTTGGCAGTGTGGCTACTAGCATCGACATGTTACCTAGCCAAAGGATTTTTACCACAAGTGCTAGGTTCGCTATATGCCGACTCGGTATCAGACGGAAGATATGCCCCAACCTTTTATGGCGAATCGTTCTGGAATGAGTTTAGCACAATATACTACTTCTCGGGTTTTATTGGCTACCTTGTGCTTGCACACTACATTCGCTTTCATATTAACTGGAGCCTAAAAAAGAGCATGCTTATTGGTGGTGGATTGTTTATGGCTGGGTTTGTGTTCACCGCCATCGACTACTACTATCAGCTACAATCTTGCGAAATGCTATGGCAGCTAGATATGAACTCTCGCAACTGTACCATAAATGTTGTGGCAATGACATTTGGTGCTTTTGTTATGTTAAAGCATATAAATTATAGTGGCAAAGGCTTTGGTATCATCGAAGAGGTATCGAATCTTAGCTTTGGTGTCTACCTATGGCATATTTTCTTCTTGGTTGTTATGTATAACCTTATTGATGGGCAATTTGACAATCTTACGAATATGCTTTTGATATGGATATCGACCATGATTATTACGCTAGTGTTCGTAAAAATTGTTAAGCTACTACCCAAAGGCAAATATCTTGTTGGATAGTAACAATAGATACCTTACAGTATGATATACTAACCCTATTATAAATCATTATGAAAATAAAGATCACCCTACTGACCCTTGCTCTGCTAGCTGTGTGCATGGTTAGCCTAATGGCACAAACCAAGGTTGCTTGTGTTGGCAATAGCACCACCTATGGCACATCAATTGGTGGTAGAGAGTTAAACTCATACCCCGCCCAGCTACAAACATATTTGGGCGATGACTATATTGTAGCAAACTTTGGTGCAAGCACTGCCACAGCACACACAAACGGGGCTAGCTCCTACTCTAGTAGTAGCGAATATAGCGAATCCCTAAAATTTAACCCCAATGTTGTACTCATCGATCTGGGGATGAACGACAGCAAAACAACAATCTCTATTGATAGTTACAAAAAAGATTATCAGACGATTATCGATTCATACAAAAAACTAAAATCACAACCTCGCATAGTGTTAGTTACCCCCACCAGAAGCTACAACACACAAGAGGAGATGATAAGCGATGCAGATATACAACAAAAAGTTAGACCTATCATCGAGCAGCTAGCCTATGAGAACAATGTAGAGATATTTGATGCCTACTCGCTATTTGACAAAGAGCACCAAGCTCACCTAATGCCAAACAAAGTGCATCCATCGTCTATTGGAGCAGGTATCATTGCCCAAAACATATATCGTATGCTAACGAGCGAGCGAGACGCACAGTTCGATATATTCAAAAAACTAGGCAGTGGCAAACCATTCAGTTTTTATGGTTACAAGGGGCAGGAGTATAACAGTAACGGGCTTAGCTACATGGTCGTAAAACCAAAGATTGCAAATAAAAAGCACTCGTGGGTGCTGCGTGCACGCTTTTGGGGGCACGAGCCACAGCTAGATATAAAGCTGCTAGAGCTAGGTTTTCATATTGCCTACTGCGACGTTGCCAACTTGTATGGTGCGCCATCGGCAGTTAAAAGATGGGACAAATTTTATAAAATGATGAGCCAAGCAGGGCTTAACTCCAAAGTAGTACTAGAGGGTATGAGTCGTGGTGGTTTGGTATCATATAATTGGGCGGTGGATAATTGCGATAAAGTATCGGCAATATATGCCGATGCTCCGGTTCTAGATCTCAAAAGCTGGCCTATGGGAATGGGCGACTATGAGGGTTCAAAGGAGTGTACCGATCAAATGCTCGAGGCATATGGCACAACAAGTGAGCAGATGCTTGCCTACAAAGCAAACCCTATCGATCATGCTGCAAAAATTGCAGCGGCATCGATTCCCGTTATGCACGTTGTGGGCGATGCAGACAAAATTGTGCCTTTGCACGAGAACACGACAATATTCCATGAGCGTCTAAAAAAAGCAAATGGAACTATGGAGCTAATAGTTAAGAATGGTGTTGGTCACCACCCACACTCATTATATGTACCAGAGCCTATAATTCGTTTTATACTAAAGGCAGAGGGCATAGCCGAAAATATGTGTGTGAGGCCTGTACGTGGTAACGAGTTTCGCCCCGGAGCAGGCTGGTATAATGGTGCCGACTGGAACCTCACAGCCCAAGACATAACACAAACCCTAGCCCAAAACAAAGTAGATATTCTGATGCTGGGCAACTCTATTACTCAGGGATTTGCCGTAAATCGCAAATTGGTGGGCTCGTGTGCTGGCAACCAAGAGCTAAAGGCTATATTTGGAGACCTTAGCTGGGAGTCGGCAGGTATTTCGGGCGATAGAACTCAGCATTTATTGTGGCGTATAAAAAATGGTAGCTACAACAAGGCCAAGCCCAAGTATGTGACCATAGCTATTGGTGTAAACAATGTTGGCGACAGCGACCAGCAGGTGTATGAGGGAATAATGGCAGTAACAGATGCTGCACTAAAGGAGTTCCCACAAGCAAAAATAATATTGTTTGGTATGTTACCAACTGCCGCTAGCGAAAAGCGTAACCAAATATTCCATTCGGTTATCGACAAAATTGGCAAAACACAACTAAATTCACGAGTTATATTTGTTGACCCTCGTGGACGATTTGCCGACTCTAGTGGCAAGCCAATCAAGAGCCTATATAGCCCCGACCAAATTCACCTAGTAGCCTCGGGCTACAAAGTGTGGGCAGAGCTTATAGTCGACACAATTAAATCGTTATAACAAAGACAAGTAATTTGCCATGCTACTTTAGCCCCAATATCGCAAGCACCTCCGAACGGTAGCTCTCCGATATTGGGATAGAGGTGCGACCAAATATTATGGTGTTGCGCTCTAGCACTTTTACCTTTGAAAGGTTAACTATAAAGGAGCGATGTACTCGGCGAAAAATATCGCTAGGCAGTGTAGACTCTATCCCCTTGAGTGTGGATAGGGTCTTTATTTGTGTACCATCGGCAAGGGCTATCGACACATAATCACGCAATGACTCTAGGTATAGAATCTCTGAGTAGTTAATTTTTATTAGGCGGTAATCTGCCTTAACCACCATATAGTCGTTTGCCTCGAGGTTTGACTTATCGCCCATTAGCCTTTCGACCTTGTCGACACAACGAGAAAAACTATCGTAGCTTATTGGCTTTAGAAGATAGTCTACCGCATCGACCCTAAAGCCCTCTAGTGCATACTGCGAAAAGGCAGTTGTAAACACAACCTTTGTCTTAAAGGCATCGATGTGTGAGGCTAGCTCGATACCTGTCATCGACGGCATTTGTATGTCGAGAAAAAGCAAATCGGGCTGATCCCTAGTAATAGCCTCTAGGGCTAACTTGGGCGAATTATAACCACCAATAAACTCTAGTTTTGGGTGGTTAACGATATATGATTTAATTAGAGATAGAGCTAGTGGCTCGTCGTCTACTGCTATACATTTAATCATTTTGCTGAGTATTAATAATTAGTGTCACAATATAATCATTATCGGTTCTATTTACATCGTAGCTATATCCATGTGGGTATATGAGGTCGAGACGGCGAACCAAATTGGCAAGCCCAATGCCCGAGCCACTACGATCTTGGGCACTCTTGGGGTGGTTGCTGTTTGAACAGACAAACAAAATTTGCCCCTCCATTATGCTCATCCTTATGTTTATATAACACTCCTCTTGGCTATCGACACCATGCTTAAAGGCATTCTCGACCAGCGAGATAAATAGCAGTGGGGCAACCTTTATACCTGCTGTGTTTTTGGGAAGATCTACCGTTACCTTTACTCCATCGCCAAAGCGAAGACACATTAAGTCGCAATAACTACCTATAAAGCGCACCTCCTTTTCGAGCTCTACCACCTTGTAGTCTGAGTCATATAGCTGGTAGCGCAAAAGATCACACACGCTCAAAAGCGACGACTGTGCAACCGAGGGGTTAAACGATATGAGTGCATATATATTATTAAGCGAATTAAACAAAAAATGTGGATTGAGCTGGTTTTTGAGCGATGCAAGTTCCATCTCTACACGCATGCGTTCTGACTCTCTAATTTTTTGCTGTGCGTCTAACCATTTTCTTGTCATCTTAATGCTTAGAGCTGGAGCTACAACTAGTATGCTAAAAAAGATATAGCCTACAATAGAGTGACGAAGTGGTTCGCGCTTTGGCTCAAAATCATACTCCTTTTGAACGTAGCTATCCATAAGCTCACCCAACTCGTGCATAGCATAGAACATTAGAGTAAACACCACAATATTCACCAGAATATAGGCAGTGATCTTTCGTCTAAATAATAGCTTTTCTATTAACAGCGAATAATTAAAATAAAATAGCGATATATATGCTAGATTGGGAACGATAATAAGCAGGTTGAATTCACGCCCCACCATCGACCCATAAGCGTGCATTATGGCAAGCAATATAACCCACACCGAACAGTGTATAATTACACTTTGCAGGCCTTTGGGCAGCATACTATTTATTTTATCTCGAAGTTTCATATTTACTTTTTTTTACAAAGATAGCCCATATACACTAGCTGTGCAACGTTTTATCGACCGAAGCAGCCATTTTGTCGATGTAAAGTAATTGGTCGAATAATTAGCCCCATTCATCGGTAACAAAGGGCACAAATCGATAAAAAAAGTGTATTGGTCGGCAAATCATGATCATTAATCGAACATGTTTTTTTAGGCCGTTTTTGCTACATAATTTTGCAGCAGAAACAAAACATACAAACATATGAAAAGATTAATTGTTACAGCAGCATGCATCCTCGCTTTTGTGGGTGTAACGGCACAAGAGAAGGTTTCTCTATCGTTAGAGCAGGCAATAGAGATGGGGCTAAAACAAAACTTCGATCAACAAATTATCGAAATTTCGACCCTCTCGGCACAAGAGACGCTAGAGCAAAGCGAGCGAGACAGACTACCTAGTGTAAATGCTCAACTCTCACAAGGTATCTCCAACGTAAATGGTAGTGGAAACTACTCGGTTACAGCTTCGATGGACTTGTGGAGCGGAGGGGTAAAGATGAATACCATTCGCCGCTCGAAACTAGAACTAGAGCAAACCGACGAGCAGGTTGTGCAAGCACAAAACACACTAGCAATATCAATTATAAATAGCTACCTAAAGGCTGTTATGAATGATGAGCTATATCGCTACCAAGAGTCGGTACTAGAGATTAGCCAAGAGCAGGCCAAGCTGGGCGAGGTGCGATATAAGTCGGGAGAGATATTAGAGAGCGATTATCTGTTGCTAAAGGCACAAGCGGCAAGCGATGCAAATGCTCTTACAAAAAGCAAGATAGATCGCACAAACGCAACCATTGAGTTAAAGAATCTTTTGGCAATAGATCACAACACCACTCTAGAGGTTACAAGCCCCGATAGTGGGCTCACAATTGAGTCGATGCCACTACCAGCGCTAAATGATCTCATTGATATAACTATGGATTGGCTACCCGAACTCAAAATTGCACGCACATCGGCAGAGATAGCACAATCTAACATAGACATTGCAAAGAGTGCACTCATGCCTACCCTGTCGCTAAATGGTTCGGTGGGAACAAGCTATAACGATAGTTTCAACAACGCATGGAGCTCGCAATTTAGTGGCAATAACGTAAATGCCATTACCCTATCGCTGAGCGTACCACTATGGAACAAGGGCAAAACTCGCTCAAACATTAAGCAGGCAAACTATAATGCACAGCAGGCACAAATCGAGTTTGAGAAACTAGAGTTCGAGGTGCGCAGCCAACTAGAGAGCGAATACAATAGCGCCATATCATTGCAACAGAGCACTGTTTCGGCATATGAGAGCTGCAAGGCATACGAAGAGACATTTCGTGTATTCTCGTCACAATTTACCGAGGGTGCAATAACAACAACAGAGCTACTGCAACAGCAAAACAACTATCTAGCATCGCTAAATGGTTATGTACAAAGCAAATATAGCTATATACTATCTCGCAAGGTGCTAGATGTTTATATGGGAGTTGAAATTAAATTATAAAACAATATTACGATATGAAAAAGAGAAATAAGATCATACTAGCAGTTATTGGCATTGCTCTAGCAGGTGTAGGGGTAAAATGTACATCGCTAGCAAATGCAGACAAGGGCGACAAAGTGCGCACAGCAGTAGCTACAACAAAAGAGCTCGAACTAAGCATCATATCAACAGGTAGTATTCAGCCCGTTACTATGGTTGAGGTGGGTACACAGGTGTCGGGTATAGTTGAGAAGATATATGTCGATTTTAATAGCGAAGTAAAAAAAGGGCAACTACTTGCCTCGCTAGATAAGTTAACTCTCAACGAGCGTGTTAAGCAGTCAAAGGCATCGCTAGAGAATGCAAAGAGCAATGCAGTATTTGCCCAGCAGAGCTATGAGCGAACAAAGCGTCTGTACGATCAAAATGCTTCGACTCCCGCAAAGCTAGAGGAGGCAGTTAGCAACCTAGCATCGGCAAACAGTAGTGTAATATCTGCCGAGGCAGACTACAACCAGTCGTTAGTTAACCTATCATATGCCGATATTTACTCTCCAATATCGGGTCGAATACTCAATCGAGCAGTAGATGCAGGACAAACCGTAGCAGCATCGTTTAGCACACCAACTCTGTTTACCATAGCAAACGACCTTACAAAAATGCAGGTTGAGGTAGATGTTGACGAGGCAGATATAGGCCTAGTTAAGGTTGGGCAAAAAGCAAAATTTAGTGTAGACACCTACCCCGGCGAAGAGTTCGATGGAACTGTGGCGCAAGTGCGCCTAGAGCCCGAAGAGAGCTCAAACGTAGTTACATATACAGTAATTGTTGATGCACCCAACCCACAAGAGAAACTATTCCCGGGTATGACTGCAAACATTACCATCACAACTCAGTCGCCCAAGGGAGTATGTGTGCCAGCAGAGGCTTTGTACTTTAGCCCCGACAGCGAATCACTAACTAGCTATATTATCGAGGATAATGCAAAGACCGACAACAAGATATGGACACTAGAGGGCCAACGAATTATATCAAACGATGTGCTAGTGGGTGCCTCGGACGGTATAGAGACAATTATAATAAGTGGTATAGAACAAGGCGATAGCCTAGTATCGGGTATAATGCCAAAAGAGAGTAAAGAGAAAGAGGGTACAGGGCTATTTTCGCCACCATCAGAGAGTAACAGACCACCAAGAGGAGCTATGTAATCATGAAAGAGGTATTAAAGATAGATCGTCTTACGAGGACGTTTGTAATGGGTGAAGAAAAGGTGCACGCCCTAAGAGGTGTATCGTTCACCGTTAATGAGGGTGAGTTTGTGTCGATAATGGGTACAAGTGGTTCGGGAAAGAGTACATTACTAAATATATTGGGATGCCTAGATCAGCCCACGAGTGGCGATTATTTAATAGACGGCGTATCGGCAGCAAAGCAAAACGATGTTGAACTATCGCTAATTCGCAATCGCAAAATTGGTTTTGTGTTTCAATCCTACAATCTACTACCACGCACAACGGCACTAGAGCAGGTAGAGCTACCACTCCTATATAACCCCAGCGTTAGTGCATCGCAAAGGCGTGCTCGAGCACAATATGCACTAGAGCAAGTGGGGCTAAGCGACAGAATGGGACACTTCCCCAATCAGCTTAGTGGTGGCCAACAACAAAGGGTAGCAATTGCACGAGCACTAGTGAACGACCCAGTAATGATACTAGCCGATGAGGCTACGGGTAACCTAGACACTCGCACATCATATGAGGTTATGTCACTATTTCAAGAGCTCAACTCAAATGGCAAGACCATCTGTTTTGTTACACACGAAACCGATATTGCAGCCTTTACCTCTCGTTCGATTCGCCTGAGGGATGGAGTAATAATAAGCGACGAGAGACTATCACCTGCTTCGGCAGCGGCAGCACTTGCTGCGCTCCCTGTTAATCATGATTATCAACTTTAAGTAAACCAACCAACGATGAAATGGTATAACTATATAGTCATTGCCTACAAGGCACTGATACGCAATAAGACACGAGCCGTGCTCACTATGCTAGGCATCATAATTGGTATTGCATCGGTTATCGCTGTAATGACACTTGGCCAAGCATCGACAAACGATGTTAGAGAGGAGATTGCATCGACAGGAACCAATATGATTATCATATCGCCAACTGCCGAAAACAAAGGCGGAGTAAACATGGGGCGCACCCAAGCACAAACGCTTTATAGTGCCGATGTTGATTACCTGCGCAAGAATTGCACCAATATAACGGCTGTGTCGGCTGCCGTTAGTTCGTCGGGGCAAGCAATATATGGAACAAACAACTCCCCCACTACCCTAACGGGTGTTGATGTTACCTTTCCGCACATTAAGCAGCTGAATGTAGAGAGTGGTATATTCTTCTCTGAGCGTGATGTGCAAACCCTAGCCAAGGTGTGTGTAATTGGAAAAACCATTGTCGACGAGCTATTTGGTGGCGAAAATCCCATTGGTGAATATATTAGATATAATGGCACACCACTAAGGGTGATTGGGGTATTAGAGTCTAAGGGGCAAAATGCCATGGGGCAAGACCAAGACGATATAATATACGCACCATACACTACGGTACAAAGACGAATACTATCTATCGACTACTTTCACCTAATATATGCAAGTGCTGTGAGCGAGGAGCTATCCGATGCAGCTGTCGAGGAGCTAGAGCTTGCTATGCGCATGTCACACCGCATTACATCAAAAGAGGATGCCGATTTCGATATATTCACACAAGCCGAAATGCTCTCGATGATTAATAACATTACGGGCATTCTCACATCGCTTTTAACATCGGTAGCAGCTATTTCGCTACTAGTGGGAGGTATTGGTATAATGAATATCATGTATGTTACAGTTACCGAACGCACACGTGAAATTGGACTTAGAATGTCGATTGGTGCACAAAAACGATTTGTGCTCACACAGTTTTTGACCGAAGCAATTATCCTATCGCTAATAGGTGGTGTAATAGGTATTGTGGTGGGTATTATCGTTAGCTATGTTGCTGCTGGAATACTCGACTGGAGCGTTACCATTAGCCCAGTTACAATATTATCAACATTCTCGATATGCTTTATCGAAGGGCTACTGTTTGGTTGGTATCCTGCACGCAAGGCATCGCAGCTAGACCCAATTGTTGCTCTTAGGTATGAGTAAGCATTTATAGAACTATACTTACCTTTAAATAGATAGGGTGTTTCCAAATGGAAACACCCTATTTTATTAGGCTATAAACAGATAAGATGTAACCCAAAATGATATAGCATATTAGGTAATTTGTTAGGTGACAAGATTGGGGGTGATTTTATCTACTACCTCTTTTCTCTCAAAGCACTACTCTTTATGTAGTGGCTGGTGTAGTTCTCTTTTGGGCACATTTTCGGAGAATAAAGAGGATTTAATGGAATATATTTCGTCAAATCAATTTTATTGAGTAATTTTGCTCAATACATTGAGTAAAATATTACAACAACATGGAAAGAGTTTATTTACAGACGATTAAATCACGCATTAATGAGCCACGAATGTTCATTCAAGTGATTGTTGGTCCACGTCAGGTGGGTAAAACCACAATGGTTAATCAACTATTAAACGTTCTTTGCCTTGCCTTGAAAAATTACTAGCACCATATTTCTCAAATTCTTTACGCTATCCATCTAGCGAACTATATGAGGTACCTAGTTCTTTACTATGTTCATACGAAGATAACTACTTCATATCTCCATGCAAAAAAAATCGCTCATCTTTTAATGCTGATTTAATGGCACTTTATTTGCAAATCATTTATTAAAGAGAAAGTTGATGCGAAT
>CAYJIL010000075.1:0-11276 GCA_964370235.1 uncultured Rikenellaceae bacterium
GCCTCTGCCTCCGAAATAAATCGTGCAGGTAGGCTACACACGTTAGCATCGTTGTGTGATCTAGCAAGTTGCGCTAGCTCCTCTTTCCAACAAATTGCAGCACGCACTGCCTTATTTCTGTTAACTGCTATTGATATACCATTGGCACTACCACAAATAGCAACACCCATGTTACACTCACCAGAGGCAATACCCTCTGCTAGAGCATAAGCAAAATCGGGATAGTCTACGCTATCAAGCGAGTGACAACCATAATCTTTAACTGCATATCCTGCCGACATAAGATAGCCAACAAGAATCTCTTTTAATTGAAAACCTGCATGATCGCAAGCCAAACCAATAACCATAAATTAAATATTTTGATTCATAAATAGAATCATATTACTACTTTTCTCTGCTTAATGTATAATCGGCAAAACCAATAATTGCCTCTTTGTATATGCTATCGGCAATGTCGTCCAATTGGGCAACAGCCTCTTTTTTGAGCTCATCCATAACTTTATATGACTCGGTATGCCCATCGTGCTCAATTACAAAATCTCGCACCATTAAACGTGCCTGTGCACTCGAATGTGAGTCACGCACAAGATCTAGTATCTTTTTGCGCTCGCTCGCTGTTACTTTCTCTAGCGCAGCAATAAGCGGAAGTGTTATCTTGCGCTCGGCAATGTCATTACAAACTGGCTTACCAATAGAACTAGTAGCCGTATAGTCCAGAATATCGTCTTTGATTTGGAATGCCTCGCCAATGAGCAAACCAAAGCGAGATAGCTTATCTACTACATGGCTGCTTGCATCTGCCGAAATGGCACCCGAAGCCGCCGAAATGCTAATTAGCGATGCTGTCTTGCTATCAATCACCTCAAAGTAACCTTTGCGGTCGATATCAAGCGATAGTGCATAGTCGCTTTGCAAAAGCTCACCTTTACTCATGCGCTCGACAACAGAACCAACAAGCCCCAAAATATCGTACATCTTGGCACCAGTTGCCAAGGTGATACCACGTGATAGAACGTAATCTCCCAGCAAAACTGCCGAGCGACTACGCCATAGTGCACCCACCGACCACATCGAACGACGCTGGTATGCCTCGTCAACAATGTCATCGTGTATCAGAGATGCTGTGTGAGTAAGCTCAACAAGAACAGCCGAAGTAATTGCACGCTCGTTTATCTGCCCACACAAACCTGCCGATAGCAGTGTTAGGAGCGGACGCATGTGTTTACCTTGCATCTTGATGATATAGTCGACAGCTTGGTTTACCGATGCATTATCGCTTTTGAGGCTCTCGCAATATAGATCCTTAAAGCGAGACATCGGCTCACTAACCACACTCTGTAATTTCTCTAATTTAGACATACTTATAACGGCCTATAATTTAGACCCACGAAAACTAAACCTACTCTGAGCAAAATAGCTAAATAGAATACTTATAATTGTCAGCATTGCATTGGCAATAGACGGATATATTAAAAGTATATCGATAAATAGCTTTAAGCCCAAATACTTAATGGCAATATTACAGCCAACTACAATTAAATAGCGAACCGTTTGCACACGCCCCGATAGAGGCGAGCCTGCAAACGAAATATTGCGCCCTAGCCACAAACCCGTGAATGTAACTATTGGGAATACTATGAGAAAGGATGCAATTTCGGCAGAGATAACTACCACACCCAAATCTAAATCTCTCTTTGCTAACAAAAAGTTAAAGATAAGGAAGTATAGAAGTATATCTAATACCATATTCATACCTCCGCACAATCCGTAACGAAATACACCGTAGGGCATATATCGAGAGATTATGGGGAGGTATAAAATGTCGACTAACCGTGTTAAAACTCGTTTTATCACTCTGTATATTGTAGTGTCACCTCGTTAAAAGAGGTTATTTACTTAGCAAATGTTTTTGCAAGAAACTCCTCAAGAGCTGCACCACGCAGGTTGCGAGCTACGATCTTACCATCGGGTGAAATCATATAGTTAGATGGAATAGACGATACGCCATACTGCTTAGCAGGCTCACAGTTCCAGAACTTAAGATCACTCACATTATACCAGTTAAGGTTATCCTCTTCGATACCTTTTACCCACGCCTCTTTAGTCTTGTCTAGCGATACACCATAAACAGTGAAACCATCCTTAGCATACTTCTCGTAAGCTGCTACTACGTGTGGATTCTCGGCACGACAAGGAGGACACCACGAAGCCCAAAAATCAACAAGTACATATTTGCCCTCGGCTAGGATAGACGAAAGTGCAACTACATTACCGTTTTGGTCTGGAAGTGCAATATCCATGTATGGTTGACCAACATCCGAACGCTTCATAGCAGCCACTCTCTCACCTAGAATCTTTAGGTAAACCGAGTTTTGGATTTGAGGATCGAAACCAGCAATTAGCTTCTCAATGTCTTGGTATGGTAGCTTGTATGATACCTCGCGGAAAAGTACATAAGCTGCAACTGGCGAAGTAGGAGATACCTTAATGTAGTCTAGTGTTAGATCCAAATCACCTGCATACTTGCTCTTGTAGTTAAGGTACTCGTCTTGGTATGCCGAACCAGTAACTACTGTCTCTTTTGGGTTTGCCATATCACCTGTTAGAGTAACATCGTTATTACCCAAGAAGAATGTTGTAACAACACCTGCATCGGCACTTTCAACAGATGCTAGCTTAACTTGATCAAGAACACCATCAAAAGTGAATGTACCATCGCTCACCTCTAGCGAGTCGATACGCACCGATTGCTTACCCTCGTATGTAACAAGGTAAACTTTACCCGAAAGGTCTTTAACTGTTCCTTGAAGTTTGTAACCCTCGCTCTGTGTTGAGCAAGAAAATGCTGCTGCGGCAGCAAAAATAAGAGATACTATTTTTTTCATTATCTATAAAATTATAAAAATAAATTACATTTTTACTTTGTCGGGATTGGCTCGTACAAAATCGCCCCACGACTGTTTTTTGTTACTTGTTACCACTCCGCTAGTTGTAAAGTGGTGGCATAGCGCCACTGCCAAACCATCGGTAGCGTCAAGATTATCGGGCAATTGCGATATATTCAACATTTTTTTGAGCATTTGTGCAACGCTCTCCTTTGTTGCTCGACCATTACCAGCAATAGCTATTTTTACCTTGGTGGGTGCATACTCGCTTATGGGCTTGCCTAGGCTTTGAGCTGCTGCAATAGCAACCCCCTGTGCTCTGCCTAATTTTAGCATACTCTGCACATTCTCGCCAAAGAACGGAGCCTCAAACGCCACCTCGTCGGGGTTATATTCCTTGACAATAGCAACCATCCTATCATATATGTGTGATAGCTTTTGGTAGGGGTCTTTTAGCTTGCTTAGGTCGATATAACCCATTACCAAGCACCCCAT
The DNA here is from genome assembly GCA_964370235.1 of uncultured Rikenellaceae bacterium. Lineage (GTDB taxonomy): Bacteria > Bacteroidota > Bacteroidia > Bacteroidales > Rikenellaceae > CAYJIL01. Next base: position 3,381 of record CAYJIL010000075.1, read on the forward strand.
TTGGTTGCCATTTACTCGCAAAATGCCATAACCCATTTTATTTGTACCGGGGTCTACCCCCATTATTAACCTTTGCTTTGCCACGACAAACTACTCGGCTAGCTTTTTTTCTAGTTCGGCAACCTGTCGCTCTAGCCTACGAAGTGTTGTAGCCATTTCGGGCAAGGTTTTGAATACAAGGCTCGAGCGGTGGTATTGCTTACCCGGTAGGGCAGGGAAGCCTAGCATAACCGCACCCTCTTGCTTGACAGAAGACGCAATACCAGTCTTTGAACCTAGCTGCACCTTATCTGCAACCGTAAGGTGACCAGCAATGCCCACTTGTCCTGCAAACATACAGTGTGCACCAATCTTAGAAGACCCTGCAACACCATTTTGAGCTGCCATTACTGTGTGCTTGCCAATGGTAACATTGTGTGCTATTTGAATGAGGTTGTCGAGCTTTACTCCTTGGCTAATAACCGTTTCGCCAACTGTTGCACGGTCGATACAGGTGTTTGCACCAATCTCTACATCGCTCTCAATTATTACTGTGCCAATGTGTGGTACTTTGGTAAATACACCGTTTGCATCGGGCGTAAAACCAAAACCATCAGAACCAACCACAGTACCTGCGTGTATCATTACACGATCCTTAATAATTACCTCGTCGTATATGTGTACACCTGCATATATAGTAACATCGTCGCCAATGGTAACATTATTGCCAATGGTTGCTGTTGGGTGAATTGAGACACGATCGCCAATAGTAACGTTCTTGCCAACTACTGCATATTCGCCTATGTAGCAATTCTCGCCAAGTGTAGCACTGCTATCAACAAATGCTAGCGAACTTTGCCCCTCACGCTTTGGCTTAGATGCAGCATATAGCTCTAGCAATTTTGCAAAGGCTGCTCTAGAATCATCTACACGCACTAGAGTAGCCGACACTGGCTTTTCTGCCACAAAATCTTTTGATACTATAACGATTGACGATTCTGTTGTATATATATAGTTTATGTACTTAGGATTTGATAAAAAAGATAGTGCACCACTATGTCCTTCTTCAATCTTAGCTAGGGTAGACACTGCTACTTGGCTATCTCCCTCTACTACACCCCCCAAGAAGGAGGCTATCATCTCTGCTGTAAATTGCATAATAATAAATATTTTTTACTATCCGCAAATATAGCCATTTTTCAAGACTTTTCGTTCTGTTTGCAGTAAAATCAAATAAAATAGAGCATCATGCACTATGTGTTAAATTTTTAATAACGTGCAGTAATGAAGTGCTTTTGTTGTGAAATGTTTGTAATTTTGTTTATTTTATTATAAATTGATACTTTGATGGGGTAATTAATTGTAATGTAATATAGCTGATATAGTGTTCTAGTTTAGCAAAACTACACTGCCCAACTATGGCTACTACATCATAGGGTTGTAGAAATTCTCGTTACACATATTTAGATAGAATTTCTCCCAACGAGCTAGCGATTTGTCTTTTAGTATTAAATCCATATCGCCCAGTAGTTTCATGTGAGCTGGTGTCATCTTAGCCTGAATAGCTTTTGTTGTTGCACTATATTTTGCTAACTCTGCTTTAATGATAGAGGGGTTGCGATCCGAAGATTTAAGCGCATCTTGCAACATTTTTATCTTGGCAAGCTCCTCTTTGTGCTCTAGTGCCACTGCATCATATACTGCTTTGTATTCTGCAATTATTTGCTTTGTGCTATTTAATTGCGCAGGTTCGTCAATTTTGCACTTATCGATTATTTCGTCTTGGTCGATTACAATAAATCCACACGCCAAAATAATGTCGATTGGCCCTTGCGAAAGCGCAGCTGTTGCCTCTGACTGTTGACCATCTTTGCCTTTTGGGCCGCCTTTGCCACCGCCGCCGCCCATGCCGCCGCCCATACCGCCGCTGCCGCCACCACGTTGGCCATAAACATCAATCGAACTTACTAAAAGAATTGTTACTGCAAAAATAAAAAATCTCATCATATCAAAAAAATATACTTATGGTTTTAGTTATATACGTTTGTTTTAAACAAACGTATTATAGTAGTATTTATTATATCATTAAAGCAAGGTAGCCTTGAAAACCCAAGGCTACCTTGCTTTAAAAGTTGGTTGTAGGTCAAAAAAATATGAATTACAATCAATATGTTTTTGCCAAATACTATAACGAATCGGCTGGCTGATCTTGTTGCTCGACAGCTTGCTCGATTGGCTGGTCTACAATAATTTGCTCGTCTAGGCTAGCCGAAGGGCTAAACACCAAAGCATAAAGTAGTGATGCAATAGTTATAAATACTGCTGCAACAGCAATTACCATTACCATATCGATACCCTTTTTGGGTTTAGGGTCTTTGCGATTACCTCCTGTCGAAGTAGGGCGTTTAACTTTGGCCTGCTGACCGTTGCTAGGCTGTGGCGCAGTGGCTTGTGTTGTGGTAGGTTTAGCCGCTGGCTTGGCAGGTTCTGCTGCGCTACTAGGTGTTTGTTGCGAGCCCCTTAGAGCTGCCGACCCATATATTGCCCCACCCGTTGAGCGAGGACGAGTGCCATACAAGTTGTTAATTGTGCTCTTGCGCTGTTCTGCCGACCCATCCTTTGCTTGGTTTGCTGCTGCGGCAGCACTCTTTGGAGAGTAGTAACCACGCACCGACGATGATTGTGTAGTTCCCACTGTTTTGGGAGCAGGAATTGGTTCTGGTTGCGGCTCAGGCTCTGGTAGTGGCTCGGGCTCAACTATTGGTTCTGGTTCAATAGTTTCTACCTCCTCTTCTATCTCTACCTCTACCTCTACTTCTTCTTGAATAGGCTCAATAATTTGCTTTTCAACAGCAGGCTCCTCTGTCGTTACTTGCTCCTGCTCTTGAGCCACCTCTTGTTGTATGTTCTCTTTTAGATCTTCTTGGCTGACTGGAGCTTGCTGCTCTGCTGCCTCTGCTTGCTCATGCTCTGGAGCTAGCACAACCAGCGGTTCTGGGTTCTCGGGCATTGTAGACTCAACCACAAATTGTGGCTGTGGAGCTGGCGTAGTAGCCTCGGTGGCAGCAGGAGTAGGCGTTGCAGCTACTGCTGGCGCTGCCTCGCTTGCCTTTGCAAGGTAGATTACACCATTGGGGTCAAACTTTAGAACTCCAACACCTTCGATTATATACTGACCACGAGTCTTTAGCGATTGACGAATAGATTCGACATACTCATCCAAAATTATCTGTGCATCTTCTCTCTCGACACCTGCCCATGCTTGAAGGGCACTGCGCAAAATACCATCGTCTTTGTTCAGAAATGGTACAAAAACTAGAATAACCCCAACACCATCAACACTTTTACGAATAAAAGCCCCTAGTGTAGGTATAATAATGCGCTTGTTGCGATGTAGGCACGAAATTAAGAGTTTATTTATCATAACTAAATATATAGATTTAAAACATTTACCACAAAATCACCCAAAAATAATAAAAAATGATTTTATTTCAAATTTTAAATAAAAAATATCACAATTAATTATAATTTATAGTTAATCATCTAGCATATTGTCTGTTTTTTACACGCCTTTGTATTGCTCGCTAGGTGAGAATTTTACAACAGCACGATAAACAAAACCCACAAGTAGATGTATCTTAATGTTTTTTTAATAAATTTGCAACACAAAAAATTACACTAGTCGCAAAAAACACTATAATGTCAACAATAATATCAAACAGCAAACTAGCTATACTAAAATCATACACCATGCTTACGGCTTGGCGCATTGTGCTTTTGTATTTGGTAACAATGCTAATGCAGATAGTTTTTTATTTGTTCAATGCCCAGAATATAGGCACGATAACGTGGGGCGAGCTACCAAGGCTACTTGCAGGTGCTTTTGCATTTAACACCGTGTCGATACTATATACCAATACCATATTTATATTACTTTCGTTATTGCCGCTAAAACTGTGTGCAAAAAAATGGTATCGTAGTTTCTTGTTCTACCTATATATGATATTGAACACTGCTTTAATTGTGGTAACCAACATTGCCGACACTATATATTTTCACTATACACAAAAGCGACTTACTGCCGACGAAGTTTTCTTTGCCGATAACTCTAACTCGCTACAACTTATCGCAAAATTTGCAGGTGAGAATTGGCCACTCCTAATATTAGGTGTAGTGTTTGTTGCAATGTTAGCGGTAGGTTACCGAAAGAACATCGAGCCAAAATCGCCACTAGGTGGGGTATGGTTCTATGTTGCCAAGCTAGTTATTATTACCTTTGCTGCCTTGCTATCTATTGCAGGCATGAGGGGAGGTATATCTCGTGCAGTGCGCCCAATCACACTTAGCAATGCAATGCTTTATGCGTCTTCGAACCCAAAGGCAAACCTTATACTAAGCAATCCGTTTTGTATCTTGCGCACAATTAGTAGCTCGGGTAAGGTGAGCTACCAAAAATACTTTTCGCCACAAGACCTTAATAAATATTTCTCGCCACATCATGCCTCCATAGCACCAATGAGCGATTCGCTAGCAGGGCGCAATGTGATGATATTTATTATTGAGAGCATGTCGGCAGAGCACTCTGCATATTTATACCCCGATTTGTATGCTGATAATGAGCATAAGGGCTTTACGCCATTTCTCGATTCGCTTATGAGCGAGAGTTTTACCTTTACACAAATGTTTGCCAATGGTACACGTTCGATTCAAGCCATGCCATCGGTTATGGGTAGTATTCCATCGTTCAAAACACCATTTGTGCTTATGCCACAGTCGCTAGGCGAGAGCCGACAGTTGCCACAAATATTGGCAGACAGAGGTTATTCAACGCTGTTTATGTGTGGTTCGGAACGAGGATCGATGGGCTTTGGTGCATATGCACGTTCGTCGGGTGTTCAAGAGTTGTATAGCCGAGAGGAGTATGAGGCAAGCCGAGGAGTTAACGATTTTGATGGTTACTGGGGAATATGGGACGAGAAATTTATTGACTATGCAGGCGAAGTGTTATCGCAAACTCCACAACCATTCTTTGCAACGCTATTTACACTAACGGCTCACCACCCGTTTGTAACGCCTAGCGAGTATGACGATGTGCTACCTAGTGGTTACACCAAGATACATCGTGGTGTTGCCTATGATGATATGTCGTTCAAGAAATTTTATAATAAATATCAAAACCAAGCGTGGTTTGATAACACAATATTTGTGTTTGTTGCCGACCACGTATCGTCCGAAAAATATGGTGACAAGAGCAAGGAGTTCCCCGGAACACACCACATCATGGGCTTTATTCATACCCCCGATGGTGCTCTAAAGGGGCGATATGACAAGCCAAGCCAGCAGATAGATATAATGCCTACGCTACTGGGAATATTGGGCACCGATGAGCCATACTTTGCATATGGTCGTGATGTTATACATGACACTACTACACCATGGGCAGTTATGTTTGACTCAAAATTCAAGACAGTAACACACGATGCTATTACAGAATTCGATGAAAATGAGTTTAATATCATTCAGCGCAGCGATTCGGTAGCAATAGCACAAGATAACAAAGAGGTTGAACAAAGTCTAAAGGCTTTAATACAACAATACTACACACATATAGAGAAGATGAGTTATAAATAGGGGATAGGTGTTCATTTATTTATGAATATATCATATCTTTGTGGGTGAAAATAAAAGAGAGATGAGTTTAGATAAAAAAATAAATATTCGCAATAAGAAGGCAACCTTCGACTACGAGATCATCGATACCTACACAGCAGGAATTGTGTTAACGGGTACCGAGATAAAGTCGATAAGGATGGGTAAGGCTTCGCTAACAGACTGTTACTGTTACTTTGACAGAGGCGATTTGTATGTTAAAGGCATGAATGTATCGGAGTATAGCTGGGGTTCATACCTTAACCACACTCCCAAGCGTGACCGCAGGCTGTTGCTACAAAAAAAGGAGCTTGCAAAGCTCGAAAGAGCACTGCAAGACAAGGGGCTAACAATTGTTGGTCTCAAGCTCTTTATATCTTCACGAGGCTATGCCAAACTAGATATTGGACTAGCAAAGGGGCGCAAGCAGTACGACAAGAGAGAGTACCTAAAAGAGAAAGACTCTAAGCGTGAAATGGATAGAGCAATGAAACACTAGTGATGATAAAGAAAATTATGTTACTTGCTACAATAGCTACGCTAGTGGCTTGTGGTAGCAGCGAACCCCAAAAGTATTCGATTCAGGGCTTTGCACAAGGTACAACATATAGCATTACCTATATAAATAATACACAGAGTGTCACAAAAGTTCAAATAGACTCTATTCTGAGACTATTCGACTACTCGTGCTCGCTACACAACAAAGAGTCTCTACTCACAAAGATAAATGCCAATATTACCGACTCGCTCGATACAAACATTAGCGAGTGTTTGGGCGTAGCAGACTCAATTAGCAGAGTGAGCAAGGGCACATACGACGTTACAATAAAACCGCTTACTTCGGCACTTGGCTTTGCTGCCGAGGATAGACAAAATGTCAACAGAGATTCGCTACTTCAAATAATTGGTTACAAGAAAATATCTGTTATATCGGGCAAGCTACACAAAGCACACCCACAGATGCAGATTGACCTAAACTCAATAGCCAAAGGTTATAGTGTCGACTTGGTGGGTAGATACCTAAAGAGCGTTGGCATCAATAACTACATTGTAGAGATTGGGGGCGAAATATGCGCAAGTGGTAAATCCATCGACAGAGTATGGCGAGTAGGCATAGACAAACCATTTGATGGAAACATGAGCCCTGGAGCCGATTTGCAGGCTATTGTTACACTAGAGAACAAGGCTCTAGCAACAAGTGGTAACTATCGCAAATTCTATACCGATGATAAAGGAGCTAGGGTAAATCACACGCTCGACCCACTCACAGCAAGTAGCGTAACAAATAATATGATGTCGGTAACAGTTATTGCCCAAGAGTGTATTTGGGCCGATGGGCTTGCTACAATGATGATGGCAATGGGGCTAGAACGCTCTATTGAGTTCTTAGAGAACCATTCACAAACCGATGCCTATATAGTGTATAGCCAAGATAATGAGTTAAAGACCTACATTACCGATGGCGCAAAAAGACTTCTATCAAAATGAGAAAAAAGGTAAAATTTATATATAATCCACACTCTGGTGAAAATAAAATTATCTCGAAAATGGATTTCATTATCGAGAAATACCAAGAGAAAGGGTTGGAGATCATACCTTTTAGGTTGACCAATCAAACAAACGTGGCCGATGCACTGGTAGGCGTAGATGAGAGCTATGACCATGTGCTTGCTGCTGGTGGCGATGGAACCATCAATAGCGTAGTTAACGCAATGAAAAAGCAAGATGTAAATATCCCTCTTGCGGTACTTCCGGCAGGTACGGCAAACGACTTTGCAAAAATGTTGGGAATGCACCCTACAATAAAAGGTTCGGTAGAGAATATACTCTCGGGCAAGGTGCAGGTAATTGATATTGGGCGAGCAGGCGACAACTACTTTGTAAATGTCTTGAGTACAGGTCTATTTACCGATGTATCGCAAAAAACTCCTACAATTCTCAAAAATACGTTTGGTAAGCTAGCATACTATTTTAGTAGCCTTCAGGACTTGCCATCGTTCAAGAAAATTAGCCTAAAGATCGATAGCGAGACACTTGTTTATGACGATGATGCTCTCATTCTGTTTGTGTTTAATGGCAAGACAGCAGGTAATTTCGACATTGCACATCGCTCGGTAATTAATGATGGCTACCTAGATGTTCTCATTATCAAAGGCGATAATATAGTCAATACCATAACATCGGCGTTTCACTTCTTTTTGGGAGCAGGTTCAAAAAAGAAATATCCCAAAGGAGTTGTTTACTTTAAAACTCGCAAGATGAGTGTAA
>CAYJIL010000076.1:0-11211 GCA_964370235.1 uncultured Rikenellaceae bacterium
GATAGCTTAGTAACTACCTTGGTGCTGAGATTATGCATTTGTCCTCGTAGCTGGTAATTTTGGGTTTGATATTTTTTGTCATCGATTACCGTATAGAAATCCTTGTCGCTAGCTCTCTCTCCATACATTCCTCCGTATGATATATCTAAATAGGTTTTTCGTTTCTCCGAAGTGCTAAATCTAATAGATGTAGAGTACATGCTATTGTTTGAACCATTATTATACTTATATAGTTCTGTATTAGTAAAGTTGTCCGAAGATATAGTATCAGACCAATCTCTTGTGCTATTCAATCCATCATAATAGGCAAACAGATTTATATCTAGTATATTGTCATTTTTTAGGAACAAAGTTAGATTTGATGAACTACTAACTCCATTCTTTTGTCCGTTGAACTGATTGTTTGTTTTATAGTACATATCTCTATCACCAAAATAGGTGTTAAAAACACTATTCGCCCACAAATCATTATTGTTATACGCTAATGTGGTATTAAATAAAGTGTTTCCTTTTTTGACCATATAGAATAAATTACCCCCTCCTGCGCTATAATCTCCTTGAGCTAACGATGAATGCGCCGTGGCAGTTATATATTTACTATCAGCCATATCTTTGTCGATGATAATATCCATAATAGCTCCACCACTATCGCCATATTTACCATAAGATAGAGTGTTTAGTTTTATGTTTTTTAGACTTTTCGATGGCAGAGACTCCAGAAATGCAGTAAGAGCGTGGGCAGGAATAGTTTGCTTCTTGCCATTAACATATATAGTCAAGTCTTGTCCATATAGCTTCCAGCTACTTCCCGACCCCATTACTCCAGGTATTCTTGCTAGAACCTCCGAAGTACTCATTCGCTCATAGTTTTTTATCTGCTTAACATCGACATTCATTTCGGTCATGTCATACGTTATGAGTGGTTTACTCCCAGTAACTGTCACCTCATCGACCTTCAATGGGTTTGCTTTTAAAACAATTTTAATGGGCGACATATCGGTTGGGCATGCTACACTACTAGTAAAGTAACCCATATAACCCGAGTTTATAAGGGCGTCTTGTAGGTCAATATCATCGATGGCTAGCGAAAACTGCCCCAAACTATCACACATCGACTGGTATAGTGTGTTTTGGTATTGTTTGCTGGTAACTGTTAGGATAGCATTCGATGCAGGAGTGTTATTATCGAGCAAAACAGAACCTTTTAGTGTTCTATTTTGTGCAAATGTGTTAACCGCAATAAAGCATAATAGAATAGATAATACAACTTGGGTTTGTCTCATAGTATCTAATAACGATTGGCTAGCCACCTTGGGCTAGCAGGGGTTAGGGTAGTCTGTTATATTTAAGTTTGTATATGCAAGATAGCGATAATATCATAAAGCACCAACAAAAAAACTATTCAATCTTGATTTAAATCAAAATAGAATAGTTTTATAAGGTCTTGTGGTATAATTAAATATTATAAAAAACTTATTTCGTCTTTTATATTTGGAACTTTGGGTGATCGTTAATACTATACCTGCTAAATAGTAGGTCGGGTATTTGATCTGCCGAGTGAAAATGTATGCTTCGATTAACACACGCTATCTTTTTTGCATATTGTGCAACTAGCGACAAGTCGTGTGATACCATAACTATTGCCATTTTATGGCTAAGCTCGTTAATCCACGAGAAGATCTCTTTGCCAAAACTCTCGTCAACATAGGTTGTTGGCTCGTCAAGCACAAGCAGTTTGGGATTAGAGATGATGGCTCTGCATAAAAGTGCACGCTGGAGCTCTCCGCCCGAAACCAAGCAAGGTTGCTTTGCCCTTAGCTCGTAAATACCACTCTCTTTCATTAGCGAATGTGCAAGCTCTTTGTCGGCACGACTATATCTGCCCCAAGCCCCTTTTTTGAATTGCAAACCCGATAGTACAATCTCCGATAGAGTGATGGGGAATTGTCGGTCGACATCGCTAATTTGTGGCAAGTAACCATAGTGCCTTTGCTCTGGGCTAAGATGGTGTGTAACTTCGCCACTAGTAGGTTTTACTATTCCCAGCAATACTTTTATTAGCGTGCTCTTGCCGCCACCGTTGGGTCCAATAATGCAAGTGAAGTCGTCGCTAGTAATCTCTAACGATACATCGCTAAGCACGCTCTTGTCCTCAAAAGCCACGGTTACCCTATCTATGGTTGCAATTTTTGTCATTACTCATTGGTTTTTAGAGCCAAAGAAAGCTGGTCTGCAATGTTTTTCATACTCTCATACCAATTAGGCGAAAGAGGGTCTACCTCTACTACTTGGCAACCACACTGCTCGGCAATAATATCTGTTGCCACTCTGCTGTGTTGTGACTGGTGTAGAATATACTTTATATTGTTCTCTGTAACAAAGTCGATTACCCCCTTTAGCGATGCAACGGTAGGCTCTTTACCCTCAAATTCGATAGGAATTTGTGTTAAGCCATAGTCACGAGAGAAGTATGCTAGAGCAGGATGGTAGATGACAAAACTATCGAGTTTGCGACCCTCTAGCTTGTCTTTAATATAAATGTCTAGGCTATCTAATCGTTTGTCGAATAGCTCGTTTGCTGCTTGGTACTTGCCTTGATCTTCGCCCTTTATGCCAATAATTAGTTTTGTTACCTCATCGGCAATGATGCGAGCTTCGTTTACCGACATCCATATGTGTGGGTCTACTGCCGAGCCGTGGTGGTGGCTATGGTTGTGTTCGCCATGGTGATGGCTGCAATTGTGGCTGCCTTCGATTTTGTTGGCAGTCATTGCAAGCCTTACCTTCTTAACACTGTCACTAACGGCATTGTTGATAGATACTTCGCACGATAAATTACCAATCGATAGGTAGGCATCGCTTTGTGCAACAGCTCTCAAAGTAGATGGAGCTGGCTCAAAAGTCTCGGGTGCTTCGTCACTAGGCACTAGCACAGCTGCCTCTATGTCGCCTCCCGAAAGCTCGTCAACAAAATACTCTAGCGGAGCAATTGAAACGGCAATTGTCTCGGCATCTTTTTTATTTTCTACACTACACGATATTAGCGCAAGCGAGCTAGCTATCGCAATTATTCCTTTTTGTAACATAGTTTTGTCTTTTTTTGTAAATATTACAGCATAATGCAGACGCTAAAACCATTTGGCTATCTCGCCACAAAGAGCTGTTAGGTATTTATCATCAATTTCGTCGAACTGACCATACTCATCGCTGTCAATATCTAAAACCGCTACAACTTCGCCATCTTTAATTACTGGCACTACAATCTCTGACTTTGATAGCGAACTACAAGCTATGTGCCCCGGGAATGCATCTACATCCTCTACAACTATGGTCTCGCCATTTTGCCATGCAGTACCACACACACCCTTGCCATAGGCAATTCGGGTGCAGGCTAGCGAGCCAATATAGGGGCCTAGATATAGTTCGTTTTTCTCTTTGTCGACAATATAAAATCCTGTCCAAAAATGGTTAAGTAGCTCTTTTAGAGCTGCCGCAGTTTGTGCCATAACGGTCACCGGTCTCTCATTAGAGACCAAAGAGGATATCTGAGCTATTGCGGCTTTATAGATATCCTCTTTAGAAAGTGACCTATCAATTAATAGGTTATGCATCGATGTTTGCGTACTTGGCATGTGCCTCGATAAACTGGCGGCGTGGTGGAACCTCATCGCCCATTAGCATCGAGAAAATGCGGTCTGCCTCGGCTGCTGAGTTGATAGTTACTTGGCGAAGTATCCTTGCTGCTGGATCCATTGTTGTAGACCATAGCTGCTCTGGGTTCATCTCACCAAGACCCTTATATCGCTGAATGTGAACACCCTTTGAACCAAACTCTGCAACTGTTGCCTCACGCTCTTGTTCTGTCCAGCAGTAGCGCTCGTTCTTGCCTTTTTTGATAAGGTATAGTGGCGGAGTTGCAATGTATAGGTGACCGTTTTTGATAAGGTCGTTCATATATCTAAAGAAGAACGTCATCATTAGCGTAGCAATGTGGCTACCGTCAACGTCGGCATCGGTCATGATAATAACCTTGCTATAACGTAGTTTCTCTAGGTTAAGAGCTTTGCTATCCTCTTCGGTACCAATTGTTACTCCTAGCGCTGTAAAGATGTTCTTAATCTCTTCGTTCTCGAATATCTTGTGATCCATCGCCTTTTCTACGTTAAGAATCTTACCCCTTAGCGGAAGAATTGCTTGGAACATACGGTCACGACCCTGCTTTGCCGAACCACCTGCCGAGTCTCCCTCGACAAAATAGATCTCGGTTTTTGAGCGGTCTCTTGACGAGCAGTCTGCTAGTTTACCCGGAAGACCCGAGCCCGAAAGAACAGTTTTTCTTTGTACTAGGTCTCTTGCTTTGCGGGCTGCATTACGAGCCGTAGCCGCTAGAATTACTTTTTGTACAATTGCACGTGCATCCTTTGGGTTCTCCTCTAGGTAGTGGTTAAGGGCAGTTGAGATTGCTTGATCTACTGCACCCGAAACATCGCTATTACCTAGCTTAGTTTTTGTCTGTCCCTCGAACTGTGGCTCTGCTACTTTCACCGAAACAACTGCCGTAAGACCCTCACGGAAGTCATCACCATTAATATCGAACTTTAGCTTTGCTAGCATACCGCTCTCTTCGGCATAACGCTTTAGAGTACGAGTAAGTGCACGGCGGAAGCCCGTTAGGTGAGTACCACCCTCTATTGTGTTAATGTTGTTAACATATGAGTGTACGTTTTCGCTATACGAAGTGTTATATTGCATTGCCATCTCTACTGGAACGCCCTCACGCTCAGTGTCAATGTATATGATGCTCTCTGTTAGCTTTTCACGTGTGCCATCTAGGTAGGTAACAAACTCACGCAAACCTTGCTCCGAATAGAATGTCTCGCTCAAGAACTCGCCATTATCGTCAGACTCACGCTTGTCTGTAATAGTTAGCTTAACGCCCTTGTTAAGGAATGCAAGCTCACGCAATCTTGTAGATAGTGTCTCATAGTTATATACCGTAGCCGTAAAGATAGAACCATCTGGCTTAAATGTAATCGAAGTACCCGTAGTATCGGTTGTGCCAACCTCCTCTAGCGAAGATGTAGGATCACCACAGCTAAATGTTTGACGATATACCTTGCCACCACGATTAACCTCGGCAACAAGAAGTGTCGAAAGTGCATTCACACACGACACACCCACACCGTGAAGACCACCCGATACTTTGTATGAATCTTTGTCGAACTTACCACCAGCGTGAAGTACTGTTAGTACTACCTCTAGTGCCGATTTTTTCTCTTTCTCGTGGTAGTCAACTGGGATACCACGACCATTGTCAATAACTGTTATCGAGTTGTCGGGGTTTATATATACGTTTATGTCTGTACAGTAACCTGCTAGTGCCTCGTCAATAGAGTTGTCAACAACCTCATATACAAGGTGGTGTAGACCTCTTTCGCCAATGTCACCAATATACATCGCTGGGCGCTTACGTACAGCCTCTAGTCCCTCTAGTACCTGAATACTACTTGCTGAATAGTCGGCTGCGACCACCTTAACTTCTTCTTTTTCTATATCACTCATTGCAATACTTTATTTGTTTAAATAGTTAGCAAATATAGCCCTTTTTTGTAAGAAATAAAATATCAAATAATCGTTTTTTGAGTTAGGCTATATATGGCTATAAAAAAGGCTAAATTAGCCATTCTTGGTTAATTTAGCCTTGTGTGTGAAACACGCAAAATCGCTCTAAAGCCCTAAAATCGACACTATATCGACTTCTTCGATGTGGCCATCACAAAATCTTAGTGTGCGAGAGGGGAACATCTCAATATTTATTATATTATGTGTTGCTAGTAGCACCGTTACCCCCATTTGGGTAAGCTCGACAAATAGGCTCATAATCTCTTCTGATGTTTCGGGGTCGAGGTTTGCTGTTGGCTCATCTGCTAAGATAATATCGGGGTGGTTAATAAAAGCACGCCCAATTACTAGGCGTTGTTGCTCTCCTCCCGATAGGTGATGAGGCATCTTGTATGCCTTGTGTGCAAGCCCTACAAGGTTTAGTATCTCTTCGATACGATGATCTATTGCTGCCGAATCTCGCCATCCCGTTGCCTCAAGCACAAACTTTAGGTTGTCATATACGTTACGGTCGGGTAGTAGCTGAAAATCTTGGAACACCATACCCATACGGCGGCGAAGCAACGAAATCTCGCGTCGCTTTATGCCTCGCAGGTTGAAACCCGCAATCCAAGCTTCGCCACAGCTAAAAGGTATTTCACAATAAAGAGCCTTTAAAAAAGTGCTCTTTCCGCTACCCACCTTTCCTATAAGATATACTAGCTCGCCTTTGTTTACTGTAATATCAATATCCCTAATAATATCGGCCGATATTTCTCGTGTACCTCGGTGTGCATGTTTAATTGCACACGCCTGAAGATCTATTGTGATTTGTTCCATACTATAATCTCTGTCGTGTCTTAAAATGGTGATTTACTCAAACCCATAGCTATATCTTCTTGCGAATTGTTTGTAGTGTTTTGTTGCTGAGGATTTTGTTGTGGAGCACTAGCCTCACTCACAAACGATGTACTCTCAAAGTCGGTGTACGTTTGTGGTGCACCATTAGTCGAAGGTGTTTGGTAGAACTCGGGCACATCGTCAAAATTGGTAAACAGAGCTTGCTCTTTTTTAAACTTCAAACGCACAATATCTGTTGGACCATTACGGTGTTTAGCCACAATAATTTCGGCAGTACCCGGTATTAGCGGCGTACCATCCTCGTCGTGGGTTAGGCCATAGTACTCGGGACGGTGAATGAACGATACAATATCGGCATCCTGCTCAATTGCTCCCGACTCACGCAGGTCTGATAGTTGTGGTCGCTTGTTACCACCACGTGTCTCTACCGAACGGTTAAGCTGCGAAAGTGCAATAATTGGCACATTAAGCTCCTTGGCAATTGCCTTGAGCGAACGTGAGATTGCCGCAACCTCTTGCTCACGATTACCCCTAGTGTCGCTAGGGCCTGTCATAAGCTGCAAGTAGTCAATTATGATAATTTGTATGTCGTGCTGTTTTTTTAGTCGTCGAGCCTTGCTCCTAAACTCAAAGATAGATAGCGAAGGGGTATCATCTACAAAGAAAGGCGCATTTTGTAGTGGCACTACCGACTTGTGTAGTCGCTCCCACTCGGCCTCGGATAGGCGGCCGTTTTTTAGCGTTCGAGAGTCGATACCCGACTCCGAAACAATTAGACGATTAACCAGCTGCACCGAGCTCATCTCTAGCGAGAAAAAAGCTACTCCACGTGCATACTGTATTACTATATTTCTTGCTAGCGAAAGTACAAAGGCAGTTTTACCCATCGATGGACGTGCCGCAATAATTACAAGGTCGCTAGGCTGCCAACCCAGAGTTAGTTTATCTAGGTCGGTAAAACCCGAAGGCACACCACTCAAACCGTCGGGCTTGAGTGCTGCCTCTTCAATTGACTTGAGGGCACGGCGCACAATGTCATACGACTTTTGTACATCACGTTTTATGTGACCTTCTGACACTTTGAATATTTCGCCCTCGGCAAAATCGATGAGGTCGGTTACGTCTATTGAGTCATCAAAAGAGTTCTTTTGAATATCGTTTGTGGCACGTATTAGTTCTCGCTGTATATACTTTTGAGCAATAATCTTGGCGTGAAACTCTACGTGTGCAGCACTACCCACCTTTTGTGTTAGCATTGCAAGGTAGGCTGCTCCTCCAACTTTGTCGAGATCGCCTTTGCGGTTAAGCATTTCGCCCACCGTATATACATCTATTGGCTCTAGCTTTTCCGAAAGATCAAGAATGGTCTTAAATATTACAGTGTGTGCCTCTTTATAGAACGATGCACTTGTTAGCACATCTTGCACCGAGAAAATCGCATCTTTCTCAATCATGAGTGCTCCAAGTATCGCCTGCTCAAGCTCTAATGCTTGTGGTGGCACAAGCCCCGTTTCGCCTGCCAGATCGGCAATTGTGTCGTTACTATTCTTGTATGATCTCTTATTATAGTTAGCCATTGTCTGCTCTTTTGTGTGTTACTCACCCCAATATAAAGGTAGCAACAAAGGTAATCAAAATCTGTTTAAAATATAAATCAATGTTACTTGCTGCAAAATATTCTTGGCTAGCAATTTTTTGTGTATTTAACAGTTTAATACAGTTGTAATTACTATCTTTGCCACTTGTTAAAATAAAAAGTTAAATGAGGAAGTTATTTTTACTCACTACATTGTGGGTATTATCGCTAGGTATTGCCTTGGCACAAGAGGGGCGCATTAGAGTTAGTGGAAGCGTAACAGATAGCGACAATTTGGCCATTATTGGTGCAGTTGTTGTTATAAACGAAATGGGAAATATTGGTGCTGTAACCAATGCTAGTGGTGAATATTCACTATCTGTACCAAGGGGAGAATACACTTTGCAGGCATCTTTTTTGGGGTATAAAACTGTCGAAAAAAAGATAGAGGTAGCCCACGAGAGCATAGTTTGTGATTTTGAACTACCTACCGATGCCATTGCCGTAAATGCTGTTATTGTTACACAAAAAAGGCTCGACGACAAGATGACAAGTGTGCAGATTGGTGCCGAGAAAATAGACATGGAGCTACTCTCAAAAACTCCTACCATGTTTGGCGATACCGACATAGTAAAAGCAATGACTCTATTGCCGGGTGTAAAGGCCGAGAGCGATGGATCGAGCGGTATTCAGGTGCGAGGAGGTACTTCGTCACAAAACCTTATGCTACTAGACGATGCTTCGCTATATAATTCGGGACATGTTATGGGTATCTTTTCGGTTTTTAACGATGATGCTCTCAATAATGCTACCCTTTATAAAGGCCTAATACCATCGCAATATGGTGGTGCAACATCATCGGTGTTCGATATTCACACTCGCATGGGCGATAGATCAGACTATAAATACTCGTTCGATATTGGGCTACTGTCGGCAAAAGCCTCTGTCGAAGGGCCTATCCAAAAAGACAAAAGTTCGTTTTTTCTGTCGGCACGTCGTTCATACTTTGATGTGTTTTTAAAGGCTACCGAAGAGTACAGTGGTAATACTCTAAATTTTTATGATGTAAACGCTAAATTGAGTTTCTCGTTTGGCGACAAGGATATAGTGTCCCTTTCATATTTTACTGGTATGGATAACATGGGGCTCGAAGATATGATGAAAATTAAGTGGGGCAACAAAGCATCTACACTCAAATGGACACACACCTATAACGAAGATTTATTTGCTGCCACTTCGCTAATATGGTCTGAGTATATCTCTACCAACGATATGGCTATGCTCGAAATGGAGAATAGCTATTCGAGTTTTATTCGCAACTATTCGCTTCGTCACGAGTATAATTGGAATTTGGGCAGCAAGCATAATCTACGTTTGGGCTTGCAAACTACACTGCTAGACCTCAAATCGGCCGATATGCAAACACTCGATTACGGTATTTCCGAAAGGCGTAAAAACTGGGAGAATAGTTTGTGGATAAACGATGAATGGTCGTTAACAAATCGCTTTTCGGTTTCGGCCGGGTTGCGCCTAAATAGCTACTCGGCGCTGGGAGGCGCACCATATTACCAGCTCGATGATGATAATAACATTGTTAACGAAACATACTACTCTAGTAGTGATATTGTTAAAACATACCTAATGTTCGAGCCTCGTTTGAGTATGAATTATAGGCTCACCCCCAGCCAAAGCATAAAAGGTGGTTATAGCCGCACGACACAAAATATTCATGGTCTCAAAAACGGCACAATGTCGCTGCCGTTTGACAGATATACGGCAAGTAGCAACCTCATTAAACCCGAAATTGCCGACCAAGTGTCGCTAGGCTACGTTACTCTTACCAAGGATCAGGAGTTTGAGTTTTCGGTAGAGGGCTATTACAAGAGTGTCGACAACGTTTATGACTATGTTAACGGAAAGAGTTTTGCATCCGAAATAGAGATTGAGCGCATTATCCTAGGTGGGCAAGGTCGTAGCTATGGTGCCGAATTTTTGGTTAAAAAGAATTTGGGACGATTGACAGGTTGGCTGGGCTATACGCTTTCGTGGACTCAAAACAAAATTGAGGGTATAAACAATGGCGACTGGTACACCGCAAGTAACGACCGCCGCCACGATGTGTCGCTAGTTACAATGTATGATATAGGTGGTAATTGGAGCGCATCGGCTGCCTTTGTATACAATACGGGGCAAGCGCTCACCGCACCAAGTGCTAAGTACGACATAGATGGCAAGGTAGTGTACTACTACAACGAGCGAAACGGCTATCGTGCGCCCGATTACCATCGTCTCGACTTTAGCTTCTCTAACACAAAAAAGCACAAGAACTATACTCGCCAGTGGACATTTGGGCTATATAACGCATACTCTCGTTACAATCCATTTATTGTTAGTTTCGAAGATGACGAAAATAACCCAACAGGCACCAAAACCATACAGTATTCGCTTTATGGCATCTTGCCATCGGTTACCTATGGCGTAAAATTCTAAACATACATCATGAAAAAATATATTTATAATATAGCACTAATATTTGCAGCAGCGTTTTTGTTTGCATGCGAAAAAGAGATATATCTCGATTACGAGTCAATAGACCCACAATATGTTATTGAGGCAGTTGTCGAAGATAATGTTTATGAGGTTAAACTGTCGATGACTCGTGATATGAACCAAGCCCAATCGCAGAGTATTGCTGGTGCCACGGTTATGATTACATCTCCCGATGGTATGCAGCACCTTTTACCATACATCGCCCAAGAACAGATATATCGTTACAAGGCTCAAACCTCGCAGCTAGGCGAGCATAAACTCAATGTGCAAGTAGATGACAAAACCTTTACAAGCTCATCGGTTCGATCACTTGCTCCTATACCCGAAACATTTATAGCAAGGCGTGAAGATTTACTAATGATGGGTAAACGTTTGGGGCTACGATATACATTTCACGATTTTGAGGGCGAGCCAAATTTTTATGTAGGGCGTGCCTATGTAAATGGCGAAGTATATACAAGGCGCGATATTAGGGACGATCACCAAGATGGCGAAATTCTAGATATGTATGTGCTACTAGAGGAGTTTGGAGTTAACGAAAACCAAGATCCACAAGAGGATTATTTGCATGATGGCGATACCGTTGTAATAACCATATCGTCAATTGACGAGAATGTATGGTT
>CAYJIL010000077.1:0-11072 GCA_964370235.1 uncultured Rikenellaceae bacterium
TTATACAAACTGTTGCATTCTAACAAAATATCGAGATTAACATAGTTTAACTATTAAGAAATTAGAATTAAATAGTTGGTATTAACACAAAAGTAGCTTAACTTTGTACAGAGTTAAAACCACAATAACCCAATACATAATTAAATATGAAGAATATATTATGCACTCTTGCTGCATCGCTTGCGCTAGGAGTGTGCGTGGCACAAGAGCCAACAAATGCTTTTCTCGATTTGCAGCGTGAAGGCAAGTTCTCGTCAAACGTATCTACCATGCAAAAATCGGCAAACGATGCTGCTCTTGCAAAGCTACTTTCAGAAAAGCCCAAAGCCAATTACTTTATCTTTACCGAGGAACGTAACTACGATGTCGTAATGCGTGATAGCATTCCACAGCGTTGGTGTGACCGTGCCGTAGAGCAGCGCACTACACTTAGTACTGTTGCTGCCCCCGGTGAATACCTAACATACCAAGTGGCTCTTTTTACCCCTTTTCAAACACTCGACAATGTTGAGGTGCAGTTTTCGACCCTCAAAAACGATAATGGTAACAAAATTGACCTTTCTAGCATCGAAAGTTTCAACACTGGTGGTATAAACACAAGTGGCGAACGATTCAAAAAGCAACTAAATGTTAACAAAGGAGCGGTGCAGGCTCTTTGGCTTGGTGTAGATGTGCCCAAAGATGCAAACGGAACTTACCATGGTGTGGTAACCATTAAGCCTCAAAATGCTGCAAGCCAAAAAGTAAATGTTAGCATAACGGTGCAGGGCGATGTGCTAGAGGGGCATGGCGACAACGATGGTTGGCGCAAAGGTAGGCTTCGATGGCTTAACAGCACAATAGGCATAGACCAAATGCCCACTGCACCATACACCGCACTAGAGATGCAGCAAGAGACAATAAATTATTTGGGTGGTCAAGTTACCTTGGGTGATAATGGACTACCTGTGTCTATTGTTACCAACTACCAAGAAAATAACACGCTTGATAGGAGTGTCGAAAACCAGCTTCTATCTTCTCAAATGAAATTTGTTGTCGAAACCAACAAAGGCGAGGTAAGTTTTAGGAATAGCAAAATAAAGATAACCAAACAAACACCTGCCACCATTGAGTGGACAACACTGCTGCGTAGCACCGAGTTCGAGCTTTTGGTAAACGGAACGTTCAATTTCGATGGGCAATCTAGCTATAATTGCCAGCTAAAATCACTCAAAGCGGTTGAGGTGCGTGACATTAGACTAGAAGTGCCATACACACAGTGGGCTGCAAAATATATGATGGGTCTAGGTCACAAGGGAGGCTATCGCTCTAGTGACGATGTTAAGTGGCAATGGAATATCGACAAACACCAAGACAAGGTGTGGATGGGTAATGTGAACGGAGGTCTAAATTTCATCTTTATGGATGAAAATTATAAACGACCACTTGTGAATGTTTACTATGAGCTAGGTAAACTCAAGCTACCACAGTCGTGGGGCAACCAAAATCGTGGCGGAATAATCATCGAGGAGCAGGCAAACGAAGTTTTGATGAGTGCATACAGCGGTAGTAGATCGATGGAGCGTGGCGATGTGTTGAACTATAATTTCAACATGTTAATTACACCTGTCAAGCCTTTGAACATGCAAGTGCACGCTACCGAACGTTTCTATCATTCGAATAGCGACCTTAGCTCAGAGTATATTAGCGAGGCAAGCAAAGCAGGTGCAACGGCAATTAATATTCACCACAAAAAAGAGATATATCCGTTTATAAACTACCCATACTATGACGAATCGCTAGCCGACCTCAAAGCCTTTTCGCAACAGGCACAAGACAAGGGGCTAGATATGCGACTTTACTATACTACACGTGAACTAACCGTTAAGATTCCCGAACTTTGGGCACTACATAGCCTTAATGGCGAGGTAATTTACGATGGTCCGGGCAAAGATGCTCGCACCCTTATCCACAGCAAAGGCCCTCACAAGTGGCTGGTCGATAACATGCGCTCTAACTTTATTCCTGCGTGGTACAATGCCTTTAACGAAGGAAAATATAAAGGCGATATGGATTTATCGGTAATTACTACGCCCGATAGCCGTTGGAACAACTACTACCTACAAGGGCTCGATTGGATGATTCACAACATTGACTTAATGGGGGTATATATTGACGATAGTGCTCTCGACCGCACAACCCTTCAGCGTGCACGCCGCATTCTCGATAGTGATGGTAAGCAACGATTAATCGATATTCATTCGTGGAACCATAACAACGAGTGGGCAGGCTTTGCCAATTCGCTACACATTTACCTTGAGCTATTGCCATATGTCGATAAGTGCTGGATAGGCGAGGGCTTTAGTGCTAATAACACCAACGATTTTTGGCTTGTCGAGATGAGTGGTATTCCGTTTGGGCACTTGAGCGAATCGCTAGACGCTCATAATTCGCCACGAGGTATGGCGTTTGCTATGCTCCCTCGCATACCGTGGAGTGGTAACCCTGTGCCTATGTGGAAACTATGGGACGAGTTTGGAATGCAAGATGCACAAATGTATGGCTATTGGGATAGCCGCAACCCAGTTGTTTGTAGTAGCCAACAAGTACATGCTACCCTATACCACAATAGCAAAACAGGCAAAACGTTAGTTGCCCTTACTAATTGGAGCGATAAACAGCAGTCGGCAGCATTTAGCATCAAGAATATGAATGATGACAAAATTAAAATTACACCTGCTAGGATAGATGGTATGCAAGATGGTTCACAAATAGTGAACATCGATCCCGCTGGCGGTGCAATGTTTATTGTCGAGGGTTTGTTTGAAAGATAGCACACTTTAATCACATTACTCTATACTTCTTTAAAGTGCGAGTAGCATATCGGCTTTGTTTGGTGGTAATTATACTGCCGAGCAAAGCCGTTTTTTGTCGTGTAATAACAGATAAAATATAGCCTATTTTGCCATGCTTGATATGTAGTTTATATGCAAAATAATCCTTTTAGTAATAAATACAGCTTAATAATGTAATTAGTCATAATACACAAAATGGAGCATAAACTAATTTTTGTGATAAAAATGAGTGTTTTTAGTTCAATTTTTGGTAGTATATAAAATAACTAATATGCCATTTGAGCTACTAGCCTGCGGGGCGTAAAATGTTGATAATTAGCTTGTAAATTTGAAATAATCTTTGTAATATTATAATAGAAACCTAGCGAGAATAGAACACTAAACCATATTACACTAACCAGACTATGCAGGGGTTTGTATAGTCGCAAAAAAATCTATTACTATGAAAACTAACTCGTTATTCAAATTTTTGATCGCTGTTTTTGCAGCAATTCTACTTTTTGCATCGTGCCAAGATGACGATAAAATGGTAACTAACGAACCTCCTACAACCCAAGAGCCAACACCCGATCCCGATCCTAAAAAAATGGAAGAAGTAGTTGCTGTGGCAAATATTAACTCACCTTTTCTCTCTTTTATCGATGTGCATGATGGTAATAAAGTGACAAATTTGTCGATTGGCGATGCGCCAGCATTAACATATGTTGTTTATGTAGAAGAGACCGACAGACTATATGTGGGCGACAGAGGGCAAGATGGTAGTTTCGTACATGTAATCGACCCTAACACTCGCAAGGTTGAAATTTCGATAGAGCTACCCGATGGTGTATTCCATATGTGGGCAGATGAAAAGGGCGAAAAACTGTGGGTCGCATGTGATAGAGACAATGTCTTGGCTGCTATCGATCTTTCGACAAATCAAGTTGCTATGCAAATTGCAATTGCCGAGGGTAAGCCACACGATACCTTTGCTGCCGATGGTAAGGTTTACACTTCGGTAATAACCGACAAGGCAGAGTATGATATTGTAAAAAGTTATGATGCTACAACTTATGCCGAGCTTGCAAGCGTTCAAGTACCCAAAGATCCACACTTGTTCTTTTCGACTAAACTAGATGGTATGTTTGTGGCTACACACGATAATATTACACTTCGTGATAAAAACACACTATTAGAGCTAATGGCACTAGAGTTAAAGAGCCCACACGGAATATATGTTGACGAGAAGCAAGGGTTGGTTTATTGTTCGTCGATAGGTGAGCATATGCTATACACGGTATCTACCGATGGTGCTTTAAAGCTAGCATCTTCGGTTATGAATCAAGACGGAGTAACTGTTCCACCTTCGGGAATTCACAATATTGTACTTAACGATGATAACACTATTTTATATGGTACAAACTATGGTAGCGAGAGCGATAAGGTATCAATTTACAATGTCGAACTTTCTCACCCCCAGTTTATAGGGGCTGTTACCGTAGGAAAGAACCCATTTGGTATTACGTACTACAAACGCCAGATGGAGTAGTAACAAATGATTTATTCGGTGTTGAGGGGTGGTTGCCATTTGGTAGTCGCCCCTTTTTTATAGAATAACGTTTATATGAGATGCCCCCAAAAAGCATAATTCAACTTTTTGGAGGCACTTCACTTTTTAGAGTTATATTTTTGTCGTGTACAATTAATGTGTTAATAGTTACAACAAATTTATTAACTCTGTGTATTTTATGTGTTTATCTAGAATGCTAGTATCGGCACTACATTTATACCACCTCCTTTGTTTGAGGTTTTTGTTGTACTTTCATTTATATCTAGGATCCACACATTAACCATATCTTCTTCTGTTGAAGAAGATACTGAGCCCAAAATTTTAGAGTCTTCACCAAACTCACTAGAAAGAGTATTGTTTACTATTTCTAGTACCTTACGGTCGCTATGGTTGACATTATCAGGGAATACCTCTCCATTGTATAGCATTTTTAGTTCGTCTATTGCTGGATAATACCATATATTTTTTGCATCTTCGGTATAGCTGCTAACGTCAAAATTGGAATTTGCCGCTACGTTTAATGAATGAATCCATGCAAAGTGTCTAAATGTCGACTCCCAATTGCTCCTGCTAGTGATGTTTATTGTATTAATAAGGCCGTTTGTGCGGTTTTTTGCATTTGTCGACTGATAGCCCCATCCCCATCCTTCACCGTTACTCAGATAACTATTTGTTTTATAAACTACCTTGCCGCTTGTGCCATCCTCGTTTATCTGGAATACAACACCAACCGGCTCGTTGTTAAGTATATATACGTCTCCGATTTGATATCTGATTGGGCGTTGATTTTCTGTTGCCACCCAGTTTTTGTCTAGGCTTACATTGAATGCTGCCGATGCAAGTTGTGTGTAGTGTCCGTTTATATTTGTTGCTCTGTTGCCTTGGAGGGGTATGTTCGTAACAACAAACGCTTCTTCTTCTATGCCCGAAGCACTCATCTTAAATTCAATATCTATAACTTTAGATGAATTCTTTGGAGCAAATACATAAATTTCTGAGTTGTTTAGCTTAACAGCCGACGATGAACCATCAACAGCAGTTGGTACCGAGAAAACCTCTATTCGCTCTGCTGTTGTGTTATTAGTAGATAGGTCACGAACATTGAATACAGATGGTTGATGAATTTTCATTTGCAATGAGCTTCCTGCTATAAGCTTGCCAGTCTCCATAAGGTTAATTTTTGCAACCGAACGACTAAGTTCAACATCTATAGTCTTTGTAATCTCGCCCACTTCTATTGCTTGTGCTCCGGCCCATGCCTCTACTGGGTTTTTGCCCGTTTGTAGCTCTACAGCTCTTAAATCATCGGTGTTAAATACATCTTCACCCGATATGTCAGACCAAAAAAGAAAGTAATAATTTATTGTACGATCAATATTAATATTTATAGTTGCCGATCCGTTAGTTGCAGCAAATGATTTTTGGTGAGTTTTAGCATCTTCGGCTCCAAATAAATTTATTGGAGTAGTGCAATTTTGGTCGGAAAACACTGCAACTATGTAACGTGTTGGGCTTGTACTTGCAGCACGAGTCGCAACAACGTCATTTGCTGTAACATTGATTGTAACTTGGTCGCCGCTATTAGTATCGGCAATTTGAGTGTCCTCTTTTTGGCAACTCGTAAATAGCACTACGGTTGCTAATAGGCCATATAATAATTTTTTCATAATAATCTTATAGTTTAAATAAATTTGTAAATTGAATATTCTTTTAGAACTCCATTATATATATACTAAAGTTATCAACAGATACCCCCCCTTCAGGGAAATAGGTGCTGGTGCTTCTTTTGCTCGATAATCGAGTAGTACCATTATGGTATATATCAAGAACAAGCACTTTAGATTCATCAAATTCTGTCGAAGAGTATATGGCACCATCATTTGGTATCACTTTATCATTGTTTATGGTCGCTATCGTTGCATTAACAATGTCCAAAATATCTCTGTTTGGTGCTTCTGTATCGTCAGCATAGGTTTCGCCAGCATATAGCAGTTGTAATTCCTCGATAGCTGGTACATACCAAGCATACTTCTTGTATGGTGTATATCCGTTTATATCAATATCGAATTTAACGTCTAAGAATTTGAATATAGTTTGATCGTACCACACAGATGTTGAAAAAACTTTTTGAGTATTGGTAAGGCCGCTTGCTCGGTCAGTTGCACCTAGAAAACTACGATCAGCATGATAATCTGTCCACCAGCTACCGCCAGTTCTCCAATCACAGTCAACAATCTTGCCATTAAGTCCATCTCCGCTTACATAGAATACTACGCCAATAGGATCTGTGTCATTAGGGTATTTATCACCTATTTTGTATCTTTTAGTAGGTAGGTCTGTGTTGTTGTTTGGCTCATCCCAACCTTCGGTACTTGTGATTGTAAGTGCCGAAGTATACATGTTGCTAAATACACCTGTTAGGTTGGTGCGATAGTTCATTTGAAAAGGTACATTTGCGATAGTTTTTTTTGCCTCTTCGTTGAATGTTATACCCAGCTCAACTATCGATTGTGCTGCACTGTTAGCAATAACATAGCTTGTACCAATGTTTTTGCCGCTCATATTTTGTGCGATGCCATCAAAAGTATATTCAGTTGCAGTATTAAGATTAGTAACGCTATTATCTGCAATGTTTAGCGAATATGAGGTCGATACTTCTACCTGCAAAGAGTTATTGTCTGCAACAAAATTATCTGCACCTTGTACAAAATTCACCTGTGCAACTGCGTGCTTAAGTGTTGGGCTTAGGTAGCTCTTATCGGCATCACCCGAATTGTAAGTAAAGTTTACACTACCTGCATAACATACACTTGTTGGTTGCTGTGCAATAACAAGTGCCTTAAGATTACTTGCATCGTACTCGTTACCATCTTCGTTGTCGGCTACTACCGATCCATTATCGGCAAAAAATAACATTCGATACTCGGTACGCTCTTTTAGAATAACATTAAAACTACTAGAACTTTGTTCGATACGTTGACTTAGAGTCTCTAGGTTGTCGGTAATGGTGTATATCTCCATGATATAACGTGAGGGATCGTCTCCGCTACGAGTTGCCACCTTGCTGTCAATTGCAACATCAAATGTGACGCTGTTTGTAGAGGACGTGTTTGAAACATCCTCCTTTTGGCAACCTGCTAGCATAGCTACTATGCCGAGAGCCATAATTGTAAAGAAATTCTTCATGTGTTATTAAATATTAAAATTGTGTTTGTAACTTAAATTAAAAGTAGATGTTGAAATCATCATCCCACTCGGTGTCTATGCTAATTCCTCCTTGACCCGAAGTAAGAAAATTTCCAGAAATAGTGGTGAGGTGTCCCGATTTGTAGGCTATCAATATACCTTGCACCGAGCTAATCAAGTAGCCACTCTTGGTGCGTACATATACCGATACTATAACACTAGACTCCTTACCGTTTACCATAATGTAATCGGTTGCGATAGTTGCTGTTTTGTTTTCTGTTTGGCTTATCGAGCCGTTAAACTTGTAGTTTATATCTGCTCCCGATAGTGCTGGTATTGTCATGTCATAAGCAGTTGGGAAAAATCCCTCATAAACTACCTCGATATGCAAATCCTCTAATGCAAGTGAATCGTGCTTTGCATAAAATTCTTCAACATCTATTGCCTCAATTCGATACTTTGCCAACGGCCTTATGAGAGCGACTTCGGCTACTTGATTTGGTTTGTCGCTAACAGTCACAGTAACTTCCTTTGCAAAGGCATCTTTGTAATCGCTATTTGCTGTGTAATCTTTTTGCGAAAGAATCGTGACGTTTTTTGTATCCGAAGTGTTGTAATATAAATCGGTGTTAGAATTTTGACTATAATCACTCCATACTCGTATGTCATATACTCCCGGGTTAAGAACTAGTGTCTTTGGGGTGGTGTTGTCAAAATACCTCGAGAGTATTTTGGTGTTAGTGCCACTTTGAAATACTTCGACAACCGATCGCAAAGAGAGTTTATCCGATTTAGTGTACGGTGGTAGAGTGTTGCTAGGGTATATTAAATCTAGCGTTAGAGACGTTAAATAGGTTGCTATCTGTTCATTGGTAACGTGTATTATTAATTGTGAGATACCATCAGCCAGCACGTGCCGGCTTACTCCCGTGAGCATAAATGAATAATCGCCCGAAGCTTGTATTTGGTCGATGCGATATATAAAATCCGAAAAATATAGAGACTCACTATCTGTTGTGATTTGTTCTAATAAACCTTCGTTGGTGTTAAAAACAGCAAAAATAGTGTGTTGACCATTATCTAGTAGCTTACGCTCAAGTGCTACTTGTTCCATATCGGTGTGGTAGTTGTGTCTTGTGAGCCTATCTTCGTGGTCAAAAATAAAAATATGTAGATTGTCGAAAATATTGTGATCTATATCTTGTGTGTCAAACCCAATAACAATTCCACTATTTGTCTCCTTGCCTATATCTTCGTCTGTTGTGATGAGCATATCATATATTGGTTCATCTCTTTGACAAGATGTTAATGATATAATAAATGCAATAATGTATAGTGCCTTTTTCATATAGCTTTAAATCTATAAATTATTAAAATTTGTAGATAATATTGATTCTTGTACTCCACATAATATTGTACTTATATTCCATTTCGGGCATGCCATCTATTCCATTACCCGTTAGATAGTGTACGCCCGAGGATATGCCAAGTTTCCACATATCGTTTAGTGTGTACACTCCCGATAGTGCAGCTCCCATGCTCAAGTGAAATGAGTCGTACTCGTTTATGTGTTTATTGCTAGTATTGATGTTTGCCCTAGACCAAGCGTAGCCAATTGCAGGCGATGCATAGGCTTTCCAGCGACTATTGGTTTTGCATATAGCTGTTATATCAAAATTAATAATAGCTTCTAGCTTTAATAGGTCTACGTTGGATTCTAAATCTCCATATCTGTAATTTGTGAGACCTGCAACGGGAGCAAAAAAACGTTTGCCATTTGCGAGGTAAAAATTTTCGCTTCCCTTCGATGACTTCATCGCTAAATTTGAATAGCTTAGAGCCAGTTCTGTTGATATTATATGTGAAACTTTGGTTCCTGCAAACACCGTGCTTTGTATGCCGATACCCTCAAATGTTGTCCATGCTGCTACCGCACCCAATCCTCCTCCTATATAGAATTTAGACACAGGTGGTGTTGAGTCATATTGCAGATGGTTGGTTGGCGCTTGTTCATTGTGCTGAATGTCGTGTTGACCATACGCCATTGCGCTTTGTGTAAAGACAATAATAACTAGTAATAGAAGTCTTGTCATTGTTTAGTTTTTAGATAATAGTCAATATACTATTAGGCAAATAAACGATTCATAAAAAGAGAATGAATTTTGTAATAAATAGCAAACTAGTATCACTACTATATTGCTAGTCAAAAAATCTTAATCGTTTAGTTTTGGTGTTACAAATTTACTGAAATAATAGAGTTCAAACACACGCACTAGGAGTTTTTGCGTGATACATACATCTTTTTGTCAACAGAGTTCTATAATTGCGTTATTGCGACATTATTTTTGTCGTATGGCGACATGTTTTTTTAGATATATAACTTGTAATGCTGCCTAAAATGGTTATTTTTGTATAAAACAGAAAGGAGCATATATGTTAGATACAATGTACGTCGAATGGTTAAAAATAGCACCTTTTATTTACGTTATTTTATGTGCTATCTCGGTTTTTACCGAGTCACCCCAAGGCGAGCAATATGACAACTTTAGACGAGGAAAGTATATTTATGGGGTGTTGATGCTTTTAATGGCTATCTATATTTCTTTGCTTAGCTGGTTTGATTTTCGTGTCAATAATTTAACACTATCTAAATCAATAAACATATCATCGTTTTTTCTCGCAATCGAGATAACAGAGTATATGTTTCGAACACTAATTGGTAGAGGAGGTGACCCCAAGCAAGAGGTAAAGCGCATTGCAGTAAATTGGGTGTTGGTATCGCTATTTTTGGCGGTAAGCTATGTGTATGTGCCACAATCAATGCAAGAGAACGTAATACTACTATTCACATTCTTGCTTATTATAAGTGCTGTTTGTGCTACACGGCGTTTCTTTAAACTTTATAATCGTGTGCAAAATCGTGCCGACGAGCTATATTCCGATAGTATTCAGCCTTTTTTGCGCTACACAAAAACATGTTTAGTTGTTATACTCGTTTCGGGTTTTTTGGGTTGTGTACACTCATACTTTTCGGCATCGGTAAATATCTTTTATGGCGTTTTAACCTCAATTGCAATGACCTATACGGTTATAGTTTTTAGAAATTACACTATAAGGTTTGGTGAGATGTGTTACGGAATTAGTAATATAAGTATAGCAGACCAAATAGTGCCCGTGCCCGAGGATGTTGATATATCGAGCCCATTGCACCGTGCAGTAGATAATTGGGTAGAGAATCGAGGGTTTACACAAGCGGGTTTAACAGCCGAAAACCTAGCTCGACAGTTATCTACAAATCGCACCTACCTTACAGTTTATATTCGTAACCACTATAAGCTCTCGTACCGTGAATGGATAACATTGCTGCGAATGTCATACGCAAAAGAGCTACTTTTAAATCCAGACCTATCCATCTCTCGCATATCTGATATGGTAGGTTATAATCGCACAAGTTTTACAAAAATCTTTACCCGTGAGTGTGGAATACCTCCACAAAAATGGCG
>CAYJIL010000078.1:0-10984 GCA_964370235.1 uncultured Rikenellaceae bacterium
GCTGTCAATGCTAATAATTTAAAAACTCTCGGAAATCAGCACTAATATTTATTATAAAAGTAAAGAGCAATATATATTTACCACATAATTCACGATGATAACAAAAATGGGTGCTAACCCAAAGGTTGCACCCATTAATTTTGTATAGCTACTTTCCTAAATTTTGAATATTATTTATTCGTAATATATAATATCTAAAACTGAATTTAATTCCTCTTGTGAGTTGTTTGTTTCGTACATCTTTACCTTTATTGGATTTCCATCTTGGTTAAATTCATATTCAAAACGATATGATGAATCATATTTATCGGAATCAATCAATTTTACTTCGGATGCACTTGCAACTAGATTTGCAGTGTATTCCCCAAAATAACTTGGAATCATGGGTTGATATAAATTATTCCAAAACAGACCATGCACAGTTTCCGCATCAATAAGTAGCAATTTATTAATGTCAATATTAATATTCGCAATTTCGTCTAAGTACTTAATATCTAGCGACCAATCATAGCGCCCCTGCTGAGAAATGTAATTTATATTAGTCATTAAATTATCTTGCCATACGAATGCAGCTTCCCCATCATTGCTATAATAATTTTTCGCCATAAGTTTCTCGTTATCATAAGTAAATGTAGCATTCGTATTGTCGGTCGTAGCACTCTCATGTCTGCTAGTATAGCTTGCGACTTTCCCATTCACAAGAGATAATTTACTCATGTTAGTCATCCATACATATTCATCAGTATTTGATGGGGGAGTTTCGCCTACAGAAATATCAGGAGTTGAGTATAATATTTTGGCATCAATAGTTATTTCCGAATCGGTGTATTCGAAATCGACATTTAAAATAGAAACATCCTTGTTATTGTGAATATCTTCTGTGCAGTAAAAATTTTTCAGTGAATTATCATCATTATAAACAAATTGCCAATTTAATTCACTATTGACAATAATGTTTTTAACTAATGCCTTATCAATCGGCTTTGGTTTCACACCATCCTCAGTAGTAGCTTTTTGTTCAATTGTAATTGTAATAGTTGTTTCACCACACACAATTGAGATTAATGCAGATCGATCTTCTCCTGTCATGTTTGTATCGAGATTAATCGACATATTAACCACTCCAGCCTCACCACTAGCAGGGTCGAGAGTTATCCAATCTATTTCACTCGACTTGACCTTTGATTCAATAACAGTGTGCCACGCTTGATTGGCTGTAAATGTAAAATCGTCATCAGACGATGTTTCATCTGCATAGATAGTTTGGCTGAGTTGAGTTTCCTCATAATTTGTTATTGTTTTTTGCGGGATTGTAGAATCATCTCCACTACTGCATGCTGTGAATATTGCGATCATACTCACCATCATAAATAAGAATAACTTTCGCATAATTTGCTATGGGGTCTTATATGCACATTCCCACCGATCGGCGTTAAATAAAAGATAATAATAGTTTTATACTTAATGCCCATGCAGGGGCATAATTGTTCTATTTATTACTAATCATATTACAAAGTTATAAAATTATATTAGTGTTCAAGAAAATGAGAATCGAATTTTGGAGAGACCATAAGTAGTGTTACATAAAATATAGAGAATACACAGAGTTTATTTTTGTCGGACAACAATATATTTTTGCAAAATTTCACAATATTTAATAAACTCTATTTACAATTACAAGATAATATCACAGGCACATATACCACAAAAAAAGGTTGCTTTACCAAGTTTTGCACTCGGTAAAGCAACCATTATATATATTGCATTATGCTAGCTGCAAGGATTAAAAGTCTGCCTTCTCGCCATTGTAACAACACATGAACATCTTTTCCATCTCCTCTTGTACAGGGACACGAGGGTTGAAGCTAGTACATGGGTCTGCCATTGCGTGAGCAGCCATGTCTTTTACTACTGCATTCCAGTCTGCCTCAGAAATACCGTACTCCTTAACAGAGCTAACGATACCAACCTTTGAGCGAAGAGCCTCAACTGCTTGTGCAAAACCTTCGGCACCTTGTGCATCAACTAGCTTAGCAAGTGCATCGTAACGATTAGTTGCTTTTGAGTTAAAGCGAATAACGTTTGCCAAAACAATAGCGTTAGCACAACCGTGAGGTATACCAAACTGACCACCAATCTGGTGAGCCATCGAGTGAGCAATACCCAACCACACGTTAGTGAAAGCATAACCACCTAGACATGATGCATCGTGCATGTTCTGACGTGCAGCACCATTCTCAGGCTCGTTGTAAGCTGTCTCAAGGTTAGCAAAAATAAGCTCGATACCACCCTTTGCAAGTGCATCGGCATAGTTGTCGTCAACGTTAGAAGTGTACGCCTCAACACAGTGAGTAAGCGCATCAAGACCAGTGTTTGCTGTTACACTCTTTGGCATACTCTTACATAGCTCACCATCAACAATCGATAGATCTGGTAGTAGCTCGTGCGATACTAGAGGATACTTAACACCCTTCTCACGGTCTGTGATAACTGCAAGAGCAGTAATCTCGGTACCTGTACCACTAGTTGCAGGAATAGCTACAAAACGAGCCTTCTTGCGTAGAGCTGGAATACCACACACCTTAATCATTTGCTCAAAAGAAAGATCTGGGTGCTCATAAATTGCCCACATTGCCTTAGCTGCGTCAATTGCAGAACAACCACCAAGACCAATAATCCAGTCTGGCTGCTCTTGTGTAAAGAACGCTGCACCACGACGTACTGTATCGATAGATGGATCTGGCTCAACACCATCAAATACCGAATGTGCTATATTAATTTCGTCAAGAATTGCCTCTACCTTTGCAAGGTAACCATTCTCACGCACAGACTTGCCACCAATTACGATAACTGCCTTTTTACCCGAAATATTTTTTAGCTCTGAAAGAGAGCCAAGACCATGATATAGGTCTTGTGTTTGAAACAACTTTGCCATAATTATATGTTATTATAATGAGTAATTAATTATGATACAAAGGTAGGGCTATATATATGATTCGAATTATAAATTTGCGCCATATGATTATAAAATAGCGTAAATGTATAATTATCCGCTAATCTTCTTTTTTAGTTCGGTGGGTGTGCAACCATATTTTTGACCTATATATTTATTGAGTGCCGATTGCGAATCAAAGCCCAACGAATAGGCAATCTCTTTGAGCGGTATCTCTTCGTATATAAGAAGTTTTTTTATCTCTAACGACAATCGCTCGTGTATTAACTCAAGAGCTGTGTTATTGCCATATCGTTTACACAATAGGTTGAGCCTTTTTGCCGATATACCCAGCCTATCACAATAGCTTTGCACCTTGCGTTCGTGCCTAAAGTCACTATCGACTATGCGCCTAAACTCCATGAATAGCTCTAGCTCACGATCTTTTACACCCTTAAAGCTATCGGATGCAATTGAGTCGATGGTTTTTAGAATTATGATCTTTGTTAGGAATTTTATTTCGATTTTGCGAATGTTGTTATATGGTTCTTGTGTGCGCTTTATGTGCTCCTTAATGCTAGTAATCTCTTCAAATTGAGCCAAATTAGCAGCCGAGTAGTTTATTACATTTACACGTTTATGCAAATCGACATTATATTCTTTGAGCTCGGTAGCCAAAATCTCAGAACAGAATATAGTGTGGTCAAACATCACCGCCTCGCCCTTTACCGCACCATCAAAACTAAACGAACATATCTGCTGAGGGAAGATAAAGCAAATTGTGGGTGCATTTATCTCATACTCCTCAAAATCTACCATAACTCGCCCCTGCCCCTGCTCTATTATTAGAATCTGAAAAAATGCATTGCGGTGTGGTTGCAAAAGCCTTTGTGTCATCACAGCGTCAATGTTAACAAGAGCAAAACTCTCATACTTATTTTGTGCAGCAAATTCTGCTAGTGCTATATTCTCGATTTTCATATCACTGATATTGTTTATTGAAAAGCAAAGGTAGTAATTAATTTATAAATTTATGCCATTTTCCTTATATATAAAACACATGGCTATACCACAAAAAATGCCCCCAGTTTTAACTAATGTGTGTTAAAACTGGGGGCATATAGTTATGCTAGATTATGAGTTGCAAATCGACAGAATTGCTTTCTCTTTTGCTAGATCCTCTATATCGCAACCTCTCGATGGTATAGAGTACATTTTTATTGCATCGCTCATTTGGCAAGCATAGTCGGCAAATAGTTTTTGTTCATCGCAAAGATCCTCGGTAGAGACAAGCGAGCTGGGTGTTTGCTCAAAGTCTTCGTATGACACCGAACTAGAAATGCGCTTTAAGACAATGCGGCGAGCAATTGGGTTCTTTGCAACATCTAGGCACAAATATAGACCCTTTAACATATCGTAATCCTCAACAAATGGCAACTGAAACATTATACTCACTGGAGCATAAAAATTGGGGTCGTTCGATTCGTTAAAGAGAACATGTAGAGCTTGGTGCTCTTTGAGTATTGCAAAGCCCTCGTGATAGCTACCCGAAGTGTTTTTGCGTGTTACAAAAATGTGCCTGCCATCTTCGCTCGATTTAATCAAGAATGGCTCTAGCTTCATTTGCTTTACACTAGCCGAAGATTGACTATAACTTATATATATTCCGTCTATCTTACCACTAATAGAATTGCTGTGTGTAGCCTCTTTTGATAGCCTAGCTAGGAATGGAACATTAATATTCTCGCTCACATGAGTAGCTGTTAATGCTTGCAAATCGTCATAAACATTATCGAGATTTGTGGTAAGTCGCTTTCTCGATACATTATTTACTTGAGAAATAGCAAAATCGAGTGCCTCCTCGTGCGAAGAGCTACTTAGAGCCTTTACATAGGTG
The DNA here is from genome assembly GCA_964370235.1 of uncultured Rikenellaceae bacterium. Taxonomy (GTDB): domain Bacteria; phylum Bacteroidota; class Bacteroidia; order Bacteroidales; family Rikenellaceae; genus CAYJIL01. Next base: position 4,830 of record CAYJIL010000078.1, read on the forward strand.
GGCAAAACTGTCGAAAAAAGCGCAGAAAGTACACTAGGTGGAAAGTTCACTACCTCGGCAATGTCTTTCATTTTCACGTTCTTATTCTTTAACTCTTTTAACAGTTCAAATATAGCTATTAGCTTATCAGACGTATCTTTCATTTGTGTTAATTTTAATGTTCTATCTCGCTACAAAGGTAATTAAAATTGGCGTAAAGAGACAAAAGCATGCAAATAATCGGCATTAATGTTACAAACTTATTAAATATTAGTTTCATAAACATTATTTAATAAAACAGGAATTTAACAGTCAAATAAATCATTAATTATTCATTTTATCTTTGCGCCCAAAGGTCTAGTTTTGCATCGGCTTACAGAGAATGAGTCGTGATTAAAACACAAGTTTACCAGTGTGTACTCGCTCTCACATATAGCAAATTTAGTAATTAACGGCATAGAAACAAAAATTAAAAAAACGATAAATTAAATTATGACACTTTCAGCAAAAAACAGACATAGAATGAAAGATCTTCTTTTTATTCTATGGGCAGGAGGAGCAGCCCTACTTTCGTACGCTCTAGTTTATGCACTTCGCAAACCTTTTACCGCAGCAGGATATGACGGTATGGAATTTATGGGCATGGACTACAAAACTGCAACTAGTATTATTCAAATTGCAGGTTATGCTTTTGCAAAATTTTTGGGTATTAAACTCATTTCAGAACTAAAAAGAAATCACCGCCTACCGTTCATTATAATTTCGGTTGCCTTGGCAGAACTATCGCTTGTTGCGTTTGCCGTGCTCCCAAAACCTATGAATATACTCTCGCTATTCTTTAATGGTTTATCGCTAGGTTGTATGTGGGGAGTAATATTTAGCTTCTTAGAGGGTCGCCGATTGAGCGGTATCTTGGCTAGTATTATGGGTCTTAGCATTGCATTTAGCTCGGGTCTTGCAAAATCTATTGGCCTGTATCTAATAAACGACCTGGGTGTCGATCAGTTTTGGATGCCAGCAACAATTGGTCTTGTAGCAATGTTATTCCTTGTTTTACTAGGTATCACACTCAACAAACTACCTGAGCCAACGGCACAAGACGAGGCAGACTGCACAAAACGAGTACCAATGAATGCTCTACAACGCAAGCAAACATACTTGCAGTTTGCACCAATCCTTACTCTACTATTTGTATCGACTCTGTTTATTACCATCATGCAGGACATTAAAGAAGACTTCCTTGTAATGTTGGTTGACACAACAAAAATATCATCGTGGGCATTTAGTCACATCGACGGCATTGTAACACTTATTATCCTTGCTCTGTTTACGTTAATATCGTTAATTCGCACCCACCGTGTAGTACTGTTGCTGTTGCTTGCAATCATTATCACGGGTCTTGGTAGCCTTGCTTTTGTAGCTATCAACTATCACACTCTTAACCTAGCACCTATTACATGGTTGTTTATCCAGAGTTTGGGACTTTACACTGCATATCTAGGTTTTCAGACCATCTTCTTTGAGCGTTTTGTTGCAAACTACAAGATTAACGGAAACGTAGGATTCTTTATCATCATCCTTGACTTTGTAGGTTACCTAGGAACGGTAGTAGTACTTGTTATTAAAGAGATGTTTATCGAGAACATTAACTGGATTGAGTTCTATAACAGCATGATTACATATATGTGTATGGCTAGTGGCACACTGCTTGTTATTTGTGGAGCTATACTTATGAAAGGACGAGTTGCCTCTAAAGCAGCACAGCAAGAGATTGAGGCTGAGCAAAGCGAAGAGAACGAGGACGACAAGACCTTTACAACAACAATGGCATAATTAATAGATTTTTAAAATATAAAAAACATAAATATAATGAATAAGATTAGTTGCATTATTTTCGATTGGGCAGGAACAACAGTAGATTATGGATGTTTTGCACCAGTAGCAGCGTTTATCAACGCATTCAAAGATATTAACATAACAGTAACTCCAGCAGAGGCTCGTGGCCCAATGGGTATGACAAAGATCGACCACATTAGAGAGCTTTTCAAGCTAGAGAGCGTAGCATCACAGTTTGCAGCAAACTTTGGCAAGCAGTGGAGCGAGGAGAATGTTGTTGAGATAAACAAAGTATTCGAAAAGTACCTATTCGCATCGCTTAGCGACTACACCACTCCAATCCCGGGGGTTATCGATGTTATTGATTCGCTTCGTGCAAAGGGTTACAAGATTGGCTCAACATCGGGCTACACAGCTGCAATGATGAACGTTGTTGCACCAGCAGCAGCTCAAAAGGGATACTCGCCAGATTGTTGGTTCACATCGGATGGCCTACCAGCTGGTCGCCCACAACCATATATGATTTACAAGGTTATGACTACTCTAGCGGTAGATTCAGCTAACGAGGTTATCAAGGTTGGCGATACCATCTCAGACATTAAAGAGGGTGTAAACGCAGGCGTTTGGAGCGTAGGTGTTATACTTGGTAGCAGCGAAATGGGACTAAGCCAAGAGGAAGTAAAGGCACTAAGCCCAAAGGAGCTTACAGTAAAGGTAGAAGAGGTACGCACTCGCATGTTCGAGGCTGGTGCACACTACGTTATTAACTCTATGGACGAGCTACCTGCTCTCATCTCTACTATCGAAAGCCGCAAAGATAGCCAAAAGCCACTTAAGCGCCCATACCTACTACTTACACCGGGCCCACTTACGTCTTCGGACAGAGTTAAGCGTGCTATGCTTGCAGACTGGTGTACTTGGGACGACGATTACAATGTAAACATTGTACAGAGCATTCGTGGCGAGCTACTTGACCTAGCACAAGTAGACAAGCAAACATATACAAACGTGCTACTACAAGGTAGTGGTAGCTACTGTGTCGAGGCTGCAATTACTTGTTGTGTTCGCCCAGAGGATAAACTACTTGTATTTGCAAACGGTGCTTATGGCAAGCGTATTGAGCAAATTGCCAACTATGCAGGAATAAACATTAATGCAATAATTCTTTCGGAGACTCAGCAAGTTACACAAGATATGGTTATCGAGGCACTAGATAATGATGCAGATATCACACACGTAGCTGTTGTACATTGCGAAACTACAACAGGTATTCTTAACCCTATCGAGGAGATTGCTGCTGTTGTTAAAGAGGCAGGTAAGACATTTATTGTTGATGCAATGAGCTCGTTTGGTGGTATCCCAATCAACATGCAAGCACTAGATATTGATGTTCTAATTAGTAGTGCAAACAAGTGTATTCAGGGTGTTCCGGGCTTTGGATTCATTATCCTAAAGAAGGACGTTATGGAGCGTTGCAAGGGTAACAGCCGCACACTTTCGCTTGATATATACGATCAGTGGCAAGAGATGGAAAAAGGCAATGGTGGCAAATGGCGCTTTACCTCTCCTACACACGTTGTTCGTGCATTTGCCGAGGCAATCAACGAACTTAAAGAGGAGGGCGGTATAGAGGCTCGCTACCAAAGATATAAAGAGAATCAAGCGATTCTAGTTAGAGGAATGCAGAGTGCAGGATATGAGACTCTACTTGCACGTTGTGAGCAGTCACCAATCATCACTTCGTTCCTTTATCCAAACGATGATTTTAGCTTTACAGCATTCTATAACGAGCTTAAAGCAAATGGTTTTGTGCTTTATCCGGGCAAAATCTCACAGTGTAACACATTCAGAATTGGTAATATCGGAGATGTGCACCCAGAGGATATGCACCGTTTGATCGAGATTATTAAATCTAAGAGCTAACAAAAGCTAATATTGTTGGGGCTGTATTTATCATAAAAAGAATAGATACAGCCCCTTCATATATTCTATTCAAATCTATTGTTGTTCAATAAAATCAAAAATCGTTATAGGGTTTTGTATTTTTGCCATTAATGGCTATACGTTAAATTATTGCAAGTAAAAAGTATTTCGATTTTTATAAGCAACCACACCTAGCGGTTTATCCAAAAAGTGAAAAAATTATATTTAGTATTGGTGATGTTTTGCATCGCCCTGGCCTCTTATGCTCAAGAAACAAAGCTCAGCTTTAGGGCAAGGTCGTTAGTAGATTTTGGTGTTTCGGGCTACGAACTAGAACGTAACACTCGTGCAATGTACTCTTTAGAGGATTTGCGATTGGGCTTTAAGGCCGCCCACGGCAATGTAGATTTTAAGGTCGACATTGGTTTTGGTGGCGAAAAAGTTGCAGTAAAAGATATAACATTCAATTACTACACAAAAAACAGTTTTATTACAATTGGAAATACCTACTCATCGCACTCGATGGAGATGCTTATTAGCACGCTCGATATGTATTTTCACCAACCATCTACTTCGTCGGCTGCCTTTGGCGAGGGTCGTAAACTAGGTGCATCGTACAATCTTCACAAAGATAAAGTATATTTTGCAAGTGGTGCATACACCGATAACGATATAAACGTTAAGTCCGAGCAGCGCTCAGATGCTTTTATGTTTACCACTCGCCTACTCTCTCGTAATAATCTTGGCGAAAATAAATTTTTTCATATTGGTGGTGCAGTAGCACATATTACACCCGATAGCAAAAAGGAAGGCGTAGCACCATCTATGAGTGTTGCTAGCCGAGGGATAACAGGTCTTTTTAAAGAAAACATCATTGAGGCAAACCTTGAGGATGTTGGCTCACAAACCAAAGCAATAGCCGAAGTGCTAGTTCTTATGCCAAAGTGGCGATTACAGAGCGAATATCACTTTAACTGGATTGAAACAAAGGAGCAAATGTACAAACCACTTGGTGGATATGTGCAGGCAAGTTATTTGTTAATTGGCAGAGGGTTTGGGTATGATTCGATGTATGCCATTGCCGCACGCCCCAAAAGCACAAGGGCACTAGTTTTGAACCTTCGTTACGACAATACAAACCTTAACGACTACTCGATGGGGATATATGGAGGCGAGCAACAGGACTTTTCGGTTGGTTTAAACTACTATATAGACAGGCATTTTGCCATTAAGCTAAACTGTGGCTATGTAGATGTTGGTAAACATTGCAGCGATTTCTACCGCAAAGATATGGTTATGGGGCAGCTTCGTTTGCAGTATACTCTGTAATTTTTTTGATTCACAATAAAGAGATACATAGCAAGTTGGTTGATAGATTAGACATCTAACAGCCAACTTTACTATTATAAATTATTATTTTTTAAACCAAAATAACTATATTTACAAACTTAATATAAGCCTAAATAATAATATTACAAACATAAACCTAATTCAAATGAAAAGAAGATTACTATTCATTCTATCGCTTATGGTGGCAATTACCTGCACCACAGCAACAGCACAAAAAGCCGATTTTGCAACAAAGAAACCTTTTAAGCATGTTATACTTGTTGGTTATGATGGCATGAGTAGCCATGCCCTTAACGCAGGTGCAAATATGCCTACTCTTAGTAAACTAATGCAAGAGGGTGCACACACTACCGAGGCTAGGTGTATTCTACCATCATCGAGCGCTTGTAACTGGGCAAGTATGTTTATGGGTGCAAGTTCCGAGATTCATGGCTACAACACTTGGGGTAGCAGAACTCCCGACCTACCATCTCGAGAACTAAACAAAAACGGGGTTTTCCCAAATATGTTCTCAGAATACAGAGAGGCTAGCCCATCTTCACGCCAGAGTGTATTCTATCAGTGGGAAGGTATTAGATATATTGTCGACACAATGGCCGTTGACCATCTATACCAGTCAAGCGAACAAGACCTAGTAGACAAGGCAAAGAAAGAGCTTATCGACAATAAGCCTTCGCTTATGGTAGTTTCGTTTGACCAACCCGATGGTATTGGACACAAATTTGGATGGGAGAGCACCGAGTATCTCGACAAACTTACACAACTTGATGGCTACCTAAAGCAAATTGTAGATGCTATCGACGAGGCTGGAATTAAAGATAACACTCTACTAATTGTGACATCGGACCATGGTGGAATAGAAAACGGGCACGGTGGTATAACCATGAAGGAGATGCAAGTTCCTGTCGTACTATGGGGTAAGGGCGTAAAATCGGGCTATAAAATCGAAGATAGTGTAATGATATATGACATTGCAGCTACTATTCTAAGTGCAAAGCACGTGCAAAAACCACAGGTGTGGATTGGCAGATCGATTGATTCGGCATTTGGTAAGTAACATCACATTT
>CAYJIL010000079.1:0-10435 GCA_964370235.1 uncultured Rikenellaceae bacterium
CTTAATTTTTGTATATACTCTATATTATCTTTTCTCGAAATGTTGGTAATCCTTGCTATTAAGCCATCCACCACCCCATATAAAGCCACGCTTTATAAACTCTTGGTGGCAAATGTCGCCTCTTGTTATTTTATAATCAAAGTTGGCATCTCGATTGGTGTACTCCTTGCTAGTGCTTGGTAGCACCCTTGTGCCTTTAACATAGGGGTTATATAGCGGGTTAATATCTATTGCCATGCCTAGGCTATGTTTCGATAGACGTGTAGTGCCTGCAATATACCTAAAGTTAAAAGCCGAACTATTGTTTGCCATCATCGAGCGCATATCGTTGGCTCCATACTCGTCTACAAGCACCATGCGTTCGATGGGATAGCTGTGTTTATATAACACCTCGAATATTTCGAGCAGATCATCTGCTATTTTCTTGTTACATATTAGCTCACCCACAATGATGTTTGCGTCTTTGTCTTTGTGTAGCACCCTCAAGTACCTAAGCTCTGCTAGTGGCAGAGTGCATTTGCTAGAATATGATAAGCCGCTAATTCGTTCAAAAATTGTGCTGTCAATCTCTTGGTAGTAGAACAGTTGCTCGTGGCTACTACTCTTGACTTGTTGTGCGCTAAGCCGCTGCCCTGCCCTAAACTCCTGTGCCGATAGCTGCACGAGCATTGCAAGTGCTAACAGTGTTAAAATATATCTCATATCTATAAAAAACGAGCTGCCCTCAGCCAGTGAGGACAGCCCATAGTTGTATTAAACTCTTCTATTGAGACTAGTAATTCTCTTTCTTAGGCTCGAAGTGTGCTTTTGGATGTGCACAAGCTGGGCAAAGATCTGGAGCATCTGTACCTGTGTGTACGTAACCACAGTTGCGACACTGCCACTTAATCTCCTCCTCACGCTTGAACGTAGTACCATCGTTAATTCTCTCTAGTAGTCTAAGGTATCTGTTCTCGTGCTCTGCCTCAACTGTTGCAATAGCTCTGAATGTATTTGCAATTTGTGGGAAACCCTCGCTATCTGCTACATCGGCAAAGTGTGGATATAGCTCAACCCACTCCTCGTTTTCGCCCGCTGCTGCTGCTGCTAGGTTCTCTGCTGTTGTTCCAATCTTACCTGCTGGGAACGATGCAGTAATCTCTACCATACCTCCCTCTAGGTATTTGAAAAAACGCTTAGCATGCTCTTTCTCCTGCTCGGCAGTCTCCTCGAAGATAGAAGAAATTTGTACATATCCTTCTTTCTTGGCCACAGATGCAAAGAATACATAACGGTTGCGTGCTTGAGACTCTCCTGCAAATGATTTAAGCAGGTTTTGCTCTGTTTGAGTTCCTTTTAATGATTTCATAATGATGATGTTTATGTTAGTAAAACGATGTGTTAATTACATTAATATTGCTCTTTTTCGTTAGGGAAGTTGCCGCTCTTAACATCGCTGATATAGCTGCTCACAGCCTCTTGCATGATGGTATTAACATCGGCATAGCGGCGCAAGAACTTAGGCGAGAAATTCTTGGTAATTCCTAGCATGTCGTGCAAAACAAGCACCTGTCCATCTACTTGGTGGCCAGCACCAATACCAATGATGGGTACCGAACACTCCTTTGCCACTTGTGCTGCAAGTGTTGCTGGTATCTTCTCTAGTACTATACCAAAGCAACCTGCCTTGTCTAGTAGTTTTGCATCGTTAATTAGCTTTTCGGCCTCGGCCTCTTCTTTTGCTCTAACGGTGTATGTGCCAAATTTATTGATAGATTGTGGCATAAGCCCTAGGTGCCCCATTACAGGAATACCTGCGCATAGTATGCGTTCAACAGACTCAAGAATCTCTTGTCCTCCCTCTAGCTTTACAGCATCAGCCTCGGTCTCTTTCATAATTTGAATAGCCGATGCAAGTGCCATTTTTGAGTTACCTTGGTATGTACCAAAAGGCAGGTCTACCACCACTAGCGCACGCTCTGTTGCTCTTGCTACTGCACGTGCATGGTAAATCATATGGTCTAGTGTTATAGGTAGTGTTGTGTCATATCCTGCAATAACGTTAGCTGCCGAATCGCCCACCAATATAACATCTATCATTGCCTCGTCTAGTATCTTAGCCATAGTATAGTCATAGGCCGTTAGCATAGAGATTTTCTCTCCACGCTCTTTCATCTCTTTTAATCTATATGTTGTAACTGCTCTTGAGTTGTCTTTAATTGCTGTTGACATTGTCGTGTTTTGTTAAAGTTTATATATTGAGCAAATGTAAACAATTTTGTAATATAATTTCAAAAAAATGGCAAATATATTTAAATGGAGATCTTTATTTTTATCTTTGTATAGTCTTAATAGATGATTTAATGAGAAAGATTACAAATAGCGAGCTTGGTCGTCCTTCGTTGCAGGAGTATGCCCAGAGCCAAAAACTGCCCGTAGTAGTTGTGGCAGATAATATACGTAGCCTACACAACGTGGGTGCTATGTTTAGAACCATGGATGCCTTTGCACTTAGCGAGTTATACTTGTGTGGCATTTCGGGTACACCACCCAATAAAGAGATACACAAAAGCGCACTTGGTGCCGAGCTTAGCGTTAAATGGAGCTACCACAATACCACTATGAGTGCTGTTGAGCAGCTAAAAGAGATGGGATATAAGATTATATCCATAGAGCAGGTGCAGGGCGCTGTTATGCTCGATGAGTTTGTGGCAGACAAAGCCCACAAATATGCATTGGTGTTTGGTAACGAGGTTGCAGGTGTTGCACAAGAGGTTGTATCTTCGTCCCATATGTCGATAGAGATTCCACAAATAGGCACAAAACACTCCCTAAATGTAAGCGTTGCAGCAGGCGTTGTGTTATGGCACATTTTTAATCAGCTAAAATAATAACTATGTATAAAGGAGAAATATCTGCACTAGAGTCTTTGCCACTAGGTAGCCGCTTTAAAAAGGCTATCGACTATGTGTGGTCAAACAAAGAGAACCTACAAGAGGGACGTAACGATTTGTATGATGGTATATTTGCCATTTACTGCAAAGGCGAGAAGCTACGCCCAATTGCCGATGCTCCCCTAGAGGCACATCGTGAATATATAGACATTCAAATCGTAGTTGCAGGGCAAGAGCTATTTGGCCACTCTAGCATCGATATATGCACCAACATAATGAGCGACTATGATAGCGAGCGAGATATTATATTCTTTGAGGGAAGCCCAAAGCAAATAGATAAGCTCACAGCTGGTATGTTTATTGTCTTTTACCCCGAAGATGCCCACGCACCACTAATTGGCGAGGGCTTAGTCGACAAGATAGTAATTAAGCTACCCGTATAGTTATGTTAGAGAATCTACCACTAGCGTGGAAAGAGGCACTTGCCCAGCAGCAAAACCAAAACTACTTTGAGCAATTGCAGGAGTTTGTTAATGGTGAGTACCTTTCGCAGCAGGTGTTTCCGCCCAAAGACAAAATATTTGCAGGGCTAAGCCTTTGTGCCCCTAGCAGTGTCAAGGTGGTTATATTGGGGCAAGACCCCTACCACGATGTAGGGCAAGCAAACGGTATGGCATTCTCGGTGGGTAAGGGCATAAAGCTCCCTCCCTCGCTAGTGAACATATACAAAGAGCTAGAGAGCGATTTGGGAATTACCCCTAGCAAAGATGGCGACCTAAGCCATTGGGCAAAGCAAGGGGTACTATTGCTAAACTCGGTGCTCACGGTGAGGGCACACAGTGCTGCCTCGCACAGCAAACAAGGCTGGGAAGAGTTTACAAGTGCCATTATATCGCACCTTAGCACCCATTACCAAGGCATAGTATATATTTTGTGGGGTGCATACGCCCAAAAGAAAGCGGCATTTGTTGACCGACAACACAATTTGGTAATCGAGTCGGCTCACCCTTCGCCCTTGTCTTCATATCGAGGGTTCTTTGGGTCTAAGCCCTTTTCGAGGGCAAATACCTATTTGCTGCAAGAGGGCAAAAGCTCCATCGACTGGAAACTACCCACTAGTTCTACTAGCCATGTAGAGCCGCAGCAAATGGGGTTCGAATTTTAAAATAGATGCTATCTTTGTGATAGTTAATTAACTATGTTATGAATATTAAAGAGGAGTTAGAGTTTGATAAAAAACACTTGTGGCACCCCTACACATCGATGATTGACCCTTTAGCGGTATATCATGTGCAGAGCTGTCAGGGTGTATACATAAACCTATCAGATGGTCGAAGTATAATAGATGGTATGTCCTCGTGGTGGAGCACCATTCACGGGTACAATAACCCTAGGCTTAACGATGCAGCCAAAACACAAATAGACAAAATGTCGCACGTTATGTTTGGGGGGCTAACACACTCCCCTGCCATAGAGTGCGCCCAAAGGCTCATCGAGCTACTCCCCTCGCCGCTAGAGCGAGTGTTCTTTGCCGATAGTGGTTCGGTAGCCGTTGAGGTAGCTATGAAGATGGCTATTCAATATCAACATGCTCGGGGTAAAGAAAACAAAAACCAGATAGCAACCATACTTGGGGGCTACCATGGCGACACGTGGCATGCAATGAGCGTGTGCGACCCCTATGGTGGCATGCACTCTTTGTATAATGGGCGACTAACGGCACAGCACTTTGTGCCTATGCCAACAGTTGGTTTTTATGATGAGTGGAACGAGAGCGAAATAGAGCCCCTAAAAGAGCTACTTGTAAACCATGGCGACAACATAGCCGCTTTAATACTAGAGCCTATTGTGCAGGGTGCAGGGGGAATGAGATTCTACCACCCAATGTACCTAAAGTGTGCCGCACAACTTTGTCGTGAATATGATATACTGCTCATAGCCGACGAAATAGCAACGGGCTTTGGGCGCACGGGCAAAATGTTTGCTTGCCAATGGGCAGATGTAGTACCCGACATTATGTGTGTGGGTAAAGCCCTTACGGGTGGTTATATGACCCTAGCTGCAACCATTGCAACACCACTCGTTGCAGACACCATATCGTCATCATCGCCCAAGGTATTTATGCATGGCCCTACGTTTATGGCAAATCCTCTAGCTACGGCAGTAGCTGCCGAGAGCCTACAAATTTTGATTGACGCATCGCCACTAGAGCGCATTGCACAAATCGAGAGCTATATGCGTCTACGGCTAGAGCCACTAACACAGTGTCCATCTGTTAGCGATGTAAGGGTTTTGGGTGCCATTGGAGTGGTAGAGATGAAAGAGCCTGTCGACATGGATTCTATTCAAAAGTCATTTATCGAGCAAGGTGCATGGCTTCGCCCCTTTGGCAAGCTAGTGTACATTATGCCACACTACATTATATCGGATAGCGAGCTAGAGACTCTATGTAGCGCTTTAGTTAATGTTGTTAAAAAACTATAATATTATGAAAAGAGTATTGGTTACCATGGCCTGCCTTTTGGCTTTTGCATCGTGCAAACAAAAGGAGCGTGCGCTAGAGCATCAAAACCTTAATTTGCAAGGCGTAAACGACTCCCTGCAATATATACTAGAGCAACGAGACTCTATCATTAGCGATGCGCTATTTACCATTAGCGATATTTCGCTCTCTTTAGACGATATTAAACAAAAAGAGGGTGTTGTGATTGAGTCAGTCGAAATAGGTAAAGCCCCCAAGGTAAAAATTAAAGAGGATCTAGAGCGCATATCGGCTATGATCGAGGCAAATAAAAAGAAAATTGCATCGATGGAGCGCACTGCCCAAGACCTATATGATGCCAACATAAAAATAGATGGGCTTACAAAGCTTATCCAGCAGCTAAAGAGCCAAATCGAGAGCAAAGATAAGACCATCAACGAAATGTTGTCAAATATCGACAACCTCAAGCAGCAAATCGAGCAGCTTAATTCGCAGGTCGACGTGCTAGTTGATAACAACCAAAACCTAGCCTCAACGCTTAACGAGGCAACCGACAACCTCAACACTGCATACTATATTGTGGGTGATGAGAAAATGTTGCTTGCCGATAGCATCATCCTCAAAAAAGGATTGATAGGCCGTACACTCACCATTAACCCCAACCTCGACAAGTCGAAACTCAAGAAAATAGATATTCGAGAGATCGAGAAAATCGATATAAAAGGCTCTAAGGTCGAGATATTGGGTTCGTTCCCAATAACTAGCTATAAGCTAACGGCTGGCCAAGGGCGAGGAGTTGTAGATGAGCTAGTGATTGAGGATGCCACTAAGTTTTGGTCGAGCGACCGCATTCTAGTTATCTCATATAAATAGTCTATGGCACATCAAGTAATTGAATCGGTAATTAATTTTAGCCAAGGGCGCTGTGGCACTACCATCGAACGCATTGCTCAGGCAATTGTGTCGACTCCCGGTGCTAGCTTGCTTGCTGTCGACCCCGGTTATGGTGCTAACCGCACTGTTTACACCTTTATAGGCTCGCCACAGGCTGTTTGCCAAGCAGCATTCGAGGCAATTAAATGTGCAACCGAGCTTATCGACATGCGCCAACACACTGGTAGCCACCCCCGAATAGGTGCAGCCGATGTTGTGCCCCTCATCCCAATCGAGGGTATTTCGCTGGCACAAGTAGCCCATCTAGCACACGAATTATCGCAGCGCTTAGCTAGCGAGCTAGGGCTCGCTGTATATTGTTATGAGGCGGCAGCTACTGCCCCACATCGTGCCAACCTTGCAATGTGCCGAATGGGCGAGTATGAGGGAATTGAGAATAAATTGAGCGATGCCCTTTGGAAGCCCGACTACGGAGCATGTGAGTTTTCGCTCACCCACCAAAAGAGTGGTATTTCGGTAGTGGGTGCTCGTGACTATTTGGTGGCAGTTAATTTTAATTTACCCACTAGCGATGTGCAGCTAGCCAAGCGAATAGCTGCAAAACTACGCCATAGTGGAAGTGTCGTTAATGGCAAAAGAGAGCATGGCTTGCTCAAGGGGGTAAAGGCAATTGGTTGGTATATCGACGAGTATGGCTTTGCACAGGTTTCGGTTAATATCACCGACATAAACATTGCACCCTTGTGGCTTGTTTACCATACCGTATGTTCGCTAGCAGCTATGCATAGAACAAGTGTTACGGGTACCGAAATCATTGGGCTAATCCCACGCTCAGTAGCACTTTCGGCAGCCAAGGGTATGGGCATTGTGGCTAGTGACGACTACTCTGCTATCGAGCAACTAGCAGACAAAATGGGAATGCATCAAATAGCGCCTTTCTTGGTAGAGGAGCGCATTATAGAATATGTTAAACCAATAAAAGAGTATTATTATGGAAGAGAAAGTATTAGAGATTCTAAAGAGTAAGGGCGAGCCTATGCGTCCGGGCGAGATTGTTGAGCAAGCTGGTGTCGACAAAAAAGAGGTTGATAAAGCCATCAAATCACTTGTAAAACAAGAAAAAGTATATTCTCCTAAGCGTTGTTTCTATCAAGCTAAGTAGTTATACAAGCACACAAAAGAGGCTGTCTCGAATTAATTCGAAGCAGCCTCTTTTGTGAGAAATTTGTATCAAAATTCAGTTTTGGGGCTTCGTGATGAGCATAAAACGGAGCGTACTGGAGTACGTGAGTATTTATGCGATTCAGGAAGTGACAAAAATGTTTTTGAGACAGTTTCTTTTTATGTGCTCATTATTGGTATATATTAATATATTTGCTTACATACCTATCAAAGTCATATTTTCCTTCGTATGCCTTTTTTGCCATTGCACCATAGTGTGCGACCTTGTTTTTGTTGGTCAAGAAAATATTAATGGCTCGAGCAAAATCGCTTGTGTCTTTGGGCTCTATAAACACTGCGTCTTTAGTTTCGTCTAGCAGTTCATTTTGTGCTCCCGAGCTAGTAATAATTGCCTTACCCTCTTTCATAGCCTCTAGTACGGTTAAACCAAACGCCTCTTTTGCAATAGTTGGTACAACCATAACATCAACCTTTTTGTAAAAACCATGTAGCTCGTCTATAAACCCTAGTAGTTGTATGCTATCGCCAAGATTATAGCCCTCTATTAGCCTTTCTAGCTCTTTTACATAGCTTTGTGGGCCACTTCCTGCAATTAGCACCTCAAATTTTGTACCGCTTGTTTTGCACTCGCCAAATGCCTTTATCATCTCCTTTACACCCTTTTCGGGGCTTAGACGACCAGCAAAACCAAACCTGATAACCTCGCCCGGCTTGTGTGGCTCATTATCATCGTCATAGTGCACAAAGTTAACAGCGTTGTGTATGACCTCGATTTTTGTACTGCTAACTTGTGGCGAAGAGCCTAAAAAGTAATTCTTTGCAAAATTCGATACAAATACTAGTTTATCTATGTGTTTATAAAGCCAATTATATCGCATCGACTTTTTAGCCCTACGGCATATATGCCTAGTCATTATAACTTTGCAATCTAGCCCAAAGAGCCTCTTTGCAACTAAAACACACATTGCATGTTTAAAGATGTGTGTATGCACTACATCAATGTCTCTATTTTTTATTATGTCTCTAATTTTGAGAATAGCACTGGGCGACAAAAAAAACTTAATGCCAAAGACACTGGGTGCAAATATAGAGAATCGCTTTTTTAGAGTGTCGCACTTGGGCATAACTACCTCTACGCCGTGCCCACGCTCCCTTAGTGCACAGCTTAGTTCATATACACACTTTTCGCCACCGCCCCACCCTTTGTTTGGTACAAACTGCAATATATTCATTATGATCTGTTTTTCTTGTTCAATTTTTTTGCCAAAGCCCATTGGTGCTTCTCATCAAAACTTACTATTCCGCAACCATGCTCAGCAGCAATAGTTAAGGCACTATCACCACTCTTGCTACCGCATTTTAAAACAGCGTAAAAGGTTTTTAGCGATTCCAAAACTTCTCTCAAATATTTTTGGGCATTGTATAGGTTAATTGCGGCCGGTATTCTGCTGTTCATATATGTAGTAGTTGTTTATTCGTGTTACAAAGGTAGGCAAAAGTTTCTACTCATCAAATATAGTAATAATTAACCACTAGAGCCGGCACATAGCGTTAGCAGTATGGCTTATGAATAATATTCATTGTTTGTCACTATTATTTAGCTATCTTTGCTCTCATTGATTATGGCAAGTAGAGACTTCACAAAGGGTGACGAAAGGTCACAAATTATTGCATTTGCAGCGCCCATTTTTTTGGGCAATCTGTTTATGCAACTATATAACTATGTAGATGCCATTATAGTAGGTAGATATATTGGTAAGGTAGCGCTAGCAGCAGTTGGAGCATCGGGGCCACTCATATTTATGCTCGTGTCGCTTGTCATAGGTGTGGGTATTGGCTCTACCATTGTCATATCACAAAAGTATGGAGCAGGCGATATTAAGGGCTTGCGCTCGGCATCGGACTCGCTGTTTATCTTCTTGGCAGGTGCGGCAGTTGTTCTCACAGTTTTGGGTATATCGTTTAGTGACGAGATACTTGCTTTTATTAAACTACCCTCAGAGGTAATTCCCCAAGCCAAAGAGTATCTTGATATATACCTTTTGAGCCTTATTTTCATGTTTGTTTTCCAGTGCCTCACCTCCATCTTGCGTGGAGTTGGCGATAGCAAAACACCGCTAATATTCTTGGGTGTTTCGACCATCATTAATATTGTTATGGACTTGGTACTGGTGATTGTGTTTGATATGGGAATAAAGGGGGTTGCTTGGGCAAGCGTAATTTCACAAGCCATAGCCGTAATATTTGCTATTAACTATGTGAATAGACAAAACGCAATCATAAAATTCAATCCATTTAATTTGCGTTTCGATGGCGAAATATTCAAGCGACAAATAAAGCTAGGTCTACCAGCTGGGCTTCAGCAGCTCTCGCTATCGATTGGAATGCTGGCTATTCTAACTATCATAAATAGCTTTGGTACCGATGTTGTGGCAGCATATTCGGCAGCCTCAAAAATCGAAACCTTTATTTTTGTTATCCCCATGACGCTAAATATGGCGCTTACCAATTTTGTGGGGCAAAACTATGGTGCCGCTCGCCTCGACCGCATCGATCGAGGAGTTACGGCAACAGTTCGCATTGCAATAGTGATGAGCTTTACCATCTTGTTAGTGCTATCGGCTCTTAGCCGCCCGCTGATGATGATGTTTACTAGCGATGAGAATATTATCTTGCTTGGTTGTAATTACTTAATTGTGCTAGCGGTTGGCTACCCTATTTTTAATATAATGTATAGCTATATGGGGGCAATAAGGGGCATGGGGAATACTATTATCCCTATGCTTATTACTTTGCTGACTCTATGGATTATTCGTGTGCCAATAGCTTCTGTGCTGTCGGGCTATATGGCAGAATTAGGTATATGGATTGCATCGCCCATTTCGTGGGCAATAGGCTTTGTGGCTACTCTTATTGCGTATAGGTATATTCGTAAGAAAAGTCAATTGTAATACGCTACGCTGTCTTTCTTACGGTTGCAAAGGTCAATGGTAGTACACTTTAC
>CAYJIL010000080.1:0-10391 GCA_964370235.1 uncultured Rikenellaceae bacterium
CTAGAATAATGCTTTAGTATAGGATAGCATAAATGCCAATGTCGCTAATTGACTCTAGTTCGCCATTCTTGATACTAAAGTCGATGTGATCGAAGTAGATGCACACTGAATTTGATTGCACAAAGTTAAGCCCATGCTCCATGAATTTAGCCTTATTCAAATCTCTATTACTAGCTAGTTTTGCAACACCTGACGATAGCTTGGCAACAAGGTCAATCGTAATTGGTGCTTGGCCACTAAGGGCTATTTGCAGCAGACCGTTAGAGGGGGAGTATTTGTAAATTGGGGCATCGCTATATGTGTTAACATCTAAAATAAGGTGTGAGTAGCCCTCAACACTTATAGTGTGGTTACCGTAGCTAAAATAGATGTACTTTGAGTCACTATGCCCAAGTACACTAGGTGAATAACCCAATGCATAAATATCTGAAAAGTAGTTTACACCTAGTTTGCCTATATAGCTAGATGCCAAATTATTAACGTAGCTATGGCGGTGTGCTCTTGGTTTGATTCTGCTCGAAATAAAATCATATGACGATTCCATACCCAAAAGGCGAGTTACAACAAGCGAGTCGCTACCAAAGTTACCACCCTTGGCTAGTGTTCCATCGCTTGTGAGAATATTTAGCTCTGCTGCACCATCTACGATTCGCTTGTGCTGAGATCTTATAGAAATGGCATCGGGCGATAGTGCAGGCACATAACCTAGCACGAGCGTTAGTAGCGTATACAAAGTCGCAATGTAGATGTAGCGAGCTGTGCGCCTAAAGATAAAAAATAGGGCTGTGCATGTCATAATTATGCCCAAAGCAACCAAATATACTCTCGCTGGGGTAAAGCCGTAATCTATAATTCGGCGTATAGAGCCAACCCAATACATTGCTATGGGTGCAAGCAAAACCCAACCCATTGCACGATAAAGCCATGCAAATGACCTACTATCACTTTGTGCATCGAGAACTCGACCAACCATATAAACAGCAACAAAGGAGCTTACCATATAGCCAATATTTCCAACTGGTAACTCCCAGTTAAATAGGATGATAAAGGTGTACACATAAAGTATTACACTATATAACAGGATAGATGGTGAGAGTATGTAATTTAGTAGTAAATTATCATAAGAAGTACCGTAATTGGAGTTATCGTCTTGGTAGCGGCGATAGTTATCGACAAAGTGAAACAGCAATAGCGGGGCTATGATAGTGCCAACAAAACGGCTAGTATAATCATAAACATCGCTATCTATTATTTGGGTTAAACCAAATAGGTTTTCTATGCTGTATAAAGTACC
This sequence comes from uncultured Rikenellaceae bacterium, assembly GCA_964370235.1. Classification (GTDB taxonomy): domain Bacteria; phylum Bacteroidota; class Bacteroidia; order Bacteroidales; family Rikenellaceae; genus CAYJIL01. The sequence goes on from CAYJIL010000080.1 coordinate 1,295, forward strand.
TAGCAATATACCTAGCACTACAAGAGCCAAAGCAATTGACGATGCAAGTGCCGATAGTCCCCCAATTATGCGCTGAGTAAAAAGTTTATTATTTTTAGTTTTGGCTGTTGTTACGAGCAGTGCCACAAGGGGTAAATAGCTATGTAAATTGGCTACAATATAGCCTTTTTGGTATAACCACACTGTGGTTAATATAACGACTAGCGAAAGAGGGTAGTATAGCCACCTTTTGCAGTTAAGGTTAACAATGAATGTAAAAACCAAAGCAGCAGGTACACTTAGCATATATAGCTCTAAACTATCGCCACTATATGTGGGGCTATCACGCAAGATAGACACCACAAACACACTAGCAAACAAAAAGAGCTCGATAGAGTATTTGGGAGCAAATTCCTTTATGCTCAAAACAAATTGCTTTAGCTTTTCTACAACTTTCATACTCTCTCTTTTTAATATGGTTTACATAGCCCTATACAAACGCTTTAGCCCCTATAAACATAGTAGCTAGATGCTTGTGCCAAAGGAGTTATCTCGATATCGTTAACACACACATGGGCAGGAAGCGAGCTCACATACTCAACAGCCGAAGCAATATCTTCGCCCGATAATGGTATCAAACCATTATACACACTCTTTGCCTTTTGGTCGTCGCCATGAAAGCGGACATTCGAGAACTCGGTCTCTACCATTCCCGGCCTAATTTGAGTTACCTTTATGCCGTGCTTGAGCATATCGATACGCATACCTTGCGATAGTGCATCCATTGCGTGTTTTGTTGCACAGTAAACACCGCCATTCTCATAGGCTTGTCTACCTGCCGTTGAGCCAATGTTTATTATGTGGCCAACTTTGCGCTCAACCATATATGGCGATATAAGGCGTGTAATATGTAGTACACCTTTAATGTTGGTGTCTATCATTGCATTCCAATCGTTCAAATCGCCCTTGTAAATGTGCTCGAGACCTGCGGCTAGACCTGCGTTATTTACTAGCAAATCGGGAGCCAAAAACCTAGCCTCTAGGCTCTCTATTGCTGCCTTTGTTGCCTCAAAATTGCAAATATCAAATGCCAAAGCCACAACCTGTGAGCCATGTGTGCTCTCAATTTGGCTCTTTAGCTGAGCAAGCCTATCTGCACGGCGAGCGGTTATCACCAAATCATAGCCCATTTGAGCCAATTTAACTGCAATTGCTCGCCCAATTCCCGAGCTAGCACCTGTTACTATTGCGCTTTTTCTCATCTGTTTTTGTACTTTATGTTCTATAACTAGGGTAATACTATTTCGCCCTGGCAATCGATATAAAACGACTTACCATCTCGGCTTACTTTTGCAAGTGAGTCTATAAACGGCTCACATACATCGAAGTGTTTATCACTAACTAGCTGCCCAGTTAGATCTACAAAATTATACTCGCCACTCTCTAGCTCGACTACTGCTCGCCCACTATTAAAGCTACCAATATACCTAAATTGCAAATCACTAGTGGCTTGCATATCTCTATTTAAAAGAGAGTATAGGCCACCGGTTTGTACCTTGACTAGATTAACCTCCCAAAGCATCTCGACATCTTGGTAGATGGGCTCTAGCAAATAGTTACCACACCTATCTATCAAGCCCCATTTGCCATTAATACATAGCACGGCATGCCCCTCACAAAAATCGCTAATATCTTGACACACAAAATCGTGCACTAACTGTTGGTATCCATCAACAATACCCCAAAGCCCAGTATCTATATCTTGCATAACTAGTAGCCCTTCGCACCATTGTGGGGCAGGGATATATCTATCGCTACAAAAGTAACCTGCTAGCTGTGTATTAGCAAGAGGCAAAAAGCTATCAAAGTCTACCTCTTTGCCATTGCCACAAATAGTAATGTTCTCTATAGATGTAATAACAGCAAGCCCCCTCTCATCTTGTGCCATAGCAATATCATCTACCACAAAAGGGCTGCATGCAATCCATCGTTCAATATTTGCTACGCTGCTGCTTGTGTCGATAGCCCAATAGTTATCGCATACCAAGAACATATCTACCAATTGGTTTGAACTTAACCTAAGTTCATCGACAAGGTGCAGCGAGTGGGCAAAAGGCGAACTCTTTAGCTTGGCTAGAGTTGCAAAAATGGTTACATACCTATAATACTCTTCGCTTTGTGAGGTAAATATAGTAGCCCTATATTTTTGCCCTTGGTAGCGGAGCGATAGTGTAACCTTGTTATGGCTAGATACAATGCTCGCACTATCGACACACATATCGATAGCCAAACAAAAGCTACCCTGCCCAAGGGCAACCATTATATCGCTAGTTAAATCCATTATCTAATCATATTGACGCTCATAGACCCTATGGATATGAGCTTTAGAAAATCTGTTACTCGCATATTATAGCCCAGCGCACGAGCACCTAGTACTTGTTGTGGGTGCACGCCTTTAATTTTGGCTATTCGCTCGTGAAATATATGTGGTAACTCGCTAGATATATCATACAGCATCGAGGCATATTCGCCCAAAGGCTCTACACTATCTCTTGATATAGGGAATAGTGATAGGTTGTCTTGCATACTGCCACGAGTGAGGTTTATATTGAATAGTAGCAAATTACCATCGCTAGTCGATAGGCTAGTGAGCTTGCGAGCAGCCTCGACCACTTGCAACGAATTACCATCAACTGCCATGCCATCGGTAATATGAATGACTATTGGCGGAAAGCTATCTTTGCCATGCTCTTTAATCCACCCTTTGAGCTGAGTAGTTGCATATTTAATTGCCTTTAGCATGGGAGTATTGCCACTAGCGTGTGGTGTGATATACTCTTTTGCCGAAATTTGTGATGGCTGCTCTTTGGCATCGTTAAAGAGTATGCGATAGCTCACCTGCGGCACTATTGCAGCCTCCAAAGCCGCGATAGGCACAAACGTATCACTACCAGCTACGCTCTCCTCTAGTAACGACTGACACTCATTGTCGCCATAGCCAATAACTGCCACATCAAAATAGTTGTAGATTCCATCCATGCGCCTACACCTCATCCCTATTTCGGTAAGGGCACAGTTGATTATGCGAGCAACAGCCTCTGCCTTGGTAATGTTGTCTCTACCAAAGAGAATGTGCTCGCCCATCGATGCCGATCGATCTACCAAAAAGGCTATTGCCGAGGGTGATTTGCGGGTAATGTATGCCGAATATGGTCTACGTTCTTTGTCCATTTAACTATCTTGACATTATATCTTGGTCGGCGTGCTTAACCATCCAATTATTTTGTGACTTTAGCACCTGCTCAACAACATCACGCACACAGCCCGAACCGCCATTTTTGTCCGAAATATAGCAAGCCACACTCTTTACCTCATACACTGCATCGGCAGGAGCAGTAGGCACACCAATATACTCCATTGGTGCAATATCGGGTAAATCGTCACCCATATATAGCACCTGCTCTTTTGAAAGCCCCTTTTGCTCCATAAACTCCTTAATGGCGTTTATCTTGTCAAAACAGTTCATGTATATTGTGTCAACACCTAGCATTTGGAATCGCTCTCTTACTAGCTCGCCAACACCACCAGTTATGATGGCAACATGGTAGCCTTTTTTTATAGCCATTGCTACCGAATAACCATCCTTGGCATTGTATGAGCGAAGCATCTCTCCACCCGGAATTGGTGTCATCTTACCATCGGTAAACACACCGTCACAATCGAAGACAAATGCTTTGACGTGCGAAATTTTCTCTTTAAAGTTTCTCATTATATCTCTTATATATTGCGTCACTAATAACGCTATAAATCTGTTTTAATTCTGGCTCATCGAGTAGATCGATGTGGTGTTTTGCCACCTGCATATCGCCTCTTGCAGCAGGCCCCGTTTGCAAAAGGGCAGGGCTCAGAGTACTCTCTTGCACCTTGGCTGCACACTCCCTCATTAGGGGGCGCATATGCTCAAAACCGACTCCCGAGCTCCGTAGTATATCCTCTGCCGAGGTGTACATAAAGTTGGTGAAATTCGACACAAATACTGCCGCTATATGCATTCTCTCTCTAGCTTGTGAGTCGATATGGTAGCTTGGTAGCTTACACCTTTGTGCCAACTGCTCCAAAGCATCGAGCGTAGCTGGATTTGTGGCTTCAACAAATATAGTGAAATTTCCTAAATGCTCCTCTCGTCCTTGGCTAAATGTTTGCAAAGGGTAGAATACTCCTGCATTACTAATTTGGGCAGGCAGTGCATTCATAGCAACCGACCCTGCACTATGCACAATAATAGCAGTTGGGCTTACCTTGGGGTATAGCTTACTAGCAACTTGTGCCACATGTGCATCTTTTACGGCAATTAGGTAGATTGCCGCAGGGGGTGGCTCCTCTAGGTTATATATGTGGCTAGGGTCAATAGGTATATTGACCTTAGATGTGTTGCGAGCCACTATGGCAACGCTAACACCGCTAGCCAAAAAGATATGACATAAGCCACTTGCTACATTTCCTGCACCAACTATTGCTACATCGTATATTTTATTTGTCATACTTAATATTTCTTACTAGGGGATTGTTTTTGCTGTTAAGGTTCTGGGTATATAAACCACTAAACACCTCTTCTATATTACTACCCAACTCGTGTTCGGTGTGATTACCATTACTATCTAGTTTGTTTATTAGCTCAACCACGCTCATCGACGAAAGGTCATAGGCAGGCGTATAGCTATACTCGGGCCCTTCTTTCACCTCTAGCGATATAACTAGCTTTGCTTGTTCTAGCGAAAAGAGAATATCTTCGATAGAACTTGTGCTAACTCCTATTCGCTGTGCAATGTAGTGAGCAGTGGGAGCGCCTTTGTTCTCGATAAAGTTATTGATTATAATAGATAGGCTCAAAAGCGATAGTTTGTGACGATATTTACGGCTCATCTCGCCTCCTTTTATCTCATACTCATATTTGTTGAGATTTTGGAATGCAGACGATAGCTCTGCCCCAAACAAAATGATAAGCCAGCTAACGTTCATCCATATCAAGAACAGTGGCAAGGCAGCAAAACTACCATAAATTGCGCTGTATGACGTAATTACACGCTGAAAGTAGATATAAGCATTCTCGAATATAATGTAGCCCGTGCCAGCAATTGCTGCGCCATATAGAGCTGCCAAGAAATTAACTTTGGTATTTGGGAAAAAGAAATATGCCGAAGTAAAAATAATGAATATTGGAATATTGCTAAGCACCCACAAAATAGCACTAGCCACGCTCTCTAGCACTGGTACACCAGCTGTTAGCTCTGCAATGGTGCTAATAACCGAGGGGCTAAGCGAGCTTTGTATAAAAACTATAATGGGAATAACGATTACTACTGCTAGGTAGTTAATTACTCGTTTAGAAATGGTGCGTTGGCGCTTGATGCCCCACACCGAGTTAAACACGCCCTCGATATTAGAGAATACCATTACAACCGACCAACCCAGAACCACAAAACCAGCACCTGCCAAAATTCCAACGCTACTATTTTCGAGGTATGCTGTCGCAAATCGTGTTAGATTATCTACAATAGAGCTATACTGCGAGAATTGACTAGCAATATAATCAATCACTTTTGTCTCAAACCCAAAGCCCTTTGATATAGCAAAAATGAGCGCCAAAACAGGCACTAACGAAGTGAGCGAATAGAACGTTAGCGCACTAGCTCCCACCCCAATAGAGTGTCTAGAGCTATTATATATGCTAATTATTAGCAGTTTAATCTGCTTTGTGACCATTGCCACTTTGGGCGATGAGTCGTGGGTTGACCAAAGGTCTCTATTTATAAACTCCTGTAAATTAACGATCCACCTTTTCATCTTCACGCCTTATTTTTATATTTAGCCATGCAAATAACATTGACATTAGGGGGCTAATATAACAAAAAAATGCGTAAGGTGCATAGGCAGTTGTTGCAACACCCAATATTGAGGCTTGTGTTGCTCCACAGGTGTTCCACGGCACAAGCACCGATGTAACGGTTGCCGAGTCTTCGATTGTACGGCTTAGGACTTCGTTTTTGAGGTTTGCTTTCTTGAATGCGCCTTTGAACATTTTGCCCGGCACAACAATCGACATATATTGGTCGCCAGCCGTTAGGTTAAACATAATAGATGTACCAACAGTAGCACTTACCACGCCACCCGTAGAGTGAACACGGCTAAGAATCTTCTCCATAATGGTGTTCAAAAAGCCACCTGCTTCCATAATTCCACCAAATACCATTGCCATAATAATTAGCCAAACAGTGTTTAACATACCAATCATTCCTCCTGTCGATAGTAGTCTATCGAGTGCTGCATCGCCCGATATGGCTTGGGTAGCGCCATACATAGTTTTGGTAATAACACCATAAACAGCTGCTACCGAGCTGTCACCACCGCTCATTTGCATGATAATGTCCCACTGGAAAATAAGCGCAAAAACTGCACCTATCAAGCTACCAATAAAAAGCACTGCTATGGCAGGTACTTTTTTGTATATAAGGAATATGGTAAGCACCGGAACGGCAAACAGCACTGGTGATATATTGTAGTAGGACTCTAGCGAAGAGGCAATAGTGGTGTGGGGTAGAGAATCAATGGAGTTTGCCCCAAAGAAGGTCATCCCAATGAATATGAGTAGTGTAATAATGAGCGAAGGGATGGTCGTTGTCATCATATATTTAATGTGAACAAAGAGCGGCACATCGCCCACTGCCGACGAAAGATTAGTGGTATCGGACATTGGCGATACCTTATCGCCAAAATATGCACCCGAAATGATTGCACCTGCCGTAATACTGCTATCGAAGCCCAGAGCCTCGCCAATACCTAGCAAAGCCACACCAACAGTAGCAATGGTCGACCACGAGCTACCCACGCTTAGCGATACTAGCAGCGAAATAATTACTGCTGCTGGCAAAAAGAACTCGGGGCTAATAATCTTTAGGCCGTAGTATATCATTGATGGTACAACCCCCGATAGCATCCACGTGCCTGCAAGCATACCAATTACAAATAGAATTAGGATTGCAGGAATGGCAGTAACTAGCGTGTGTGTTACCCCCTGCATGATGGGTGCCCACCTAATGTTATTGAGATAGCAAATTGCTATGGCAATTGCACTAGCGCCCATGAGAGCCAACTGGTTACCACCCGATAGGGTATCGTCGGGCGAGATGGTGATATTTGTTGTAATGAATATTATTAGCGCAATAAGCGGTAGGACAGATTGAAACAGGGTAGGTTTTTTTATATCTTTCATCAAAAGTAATTTTATTCTCTGCTAGTCAAATATGATTATTTACAGCCCACAAAAATAATCAATCTTATTATATAATCACACAACCAAACCGATTATATCGCCTACATGAATAAATCTTCACAAATTGTATAGTATCTATAAAATTTTGGTTTGAATTAAAGATAAAATTTATATCTTTGTTTTTTGAATAACAGTAGAGGGGTTAACCCCAAACAACATCAACTATTATAAACATTAATAAGTGGCTATTATGTCAGAATTTAAGTATCAAGCTCCGTTCCCTATTCAGGCCGATACAACGGAATACAGACTTCTAACAAAGGACTATGTATCAACTATCGAAGTTGATGGTCGTAAAATCCTAAAGGTAGACCCTGCTGGTCTTACATTGCTAGCAAAAGAGGCATTTGCCGATGTGTCGTTCTATCTTAGAGCATCGCACCTAGAGAAACTATCTAACATTCTAAAGGATCCTGAGGCTTCGGATAATGATAAGTTTGTTGCCTACACTATGCTACTAAACCAGTGCGTAGCGGCAGAGGGCGAGCTTCCAACTTGCCAAGATACAGGTACTGCTATCGTAATGGGTAACAAGGGCGAGGGTGTCTTTACGGGCGCTTGCGATGCCGAGTACTTGTCAAAGGGTGTATATGATACTTATGCTGAGCGTAACCTACGTTTCTCACAAGTAGTGCCATTTACAATGACCGAGGAGAAGAACAGCGGTACTAACCTGCCTGCTCAAATCGATATTTACTCTACCGAGGGTAATGCATACAAATTCCTTTTCATGACAAAAGGTGGTGGTTCTGCTAATAAAACGTTCCTATATCAGCAAACAAAAGCACTTCTTAACGAGGAGTCGCTAGCAGCGTTTGTTAAAGATAAGATTAAAGATCTTGGTACTTCGGCTTGTCCTCCATATCACCTAGCAATTGTGATTGGTGGTACTTCGGCAGAGGCAAACCTTGCAACCGTCAAAAAGGCATCGGCTGGTTACTACGATCACCTGCCAACTCAAGGTAACGAGGGTGGTCAAGCATTCCGTGACCTAGAGTGGGAAGAGAAAGTGCTTAAGATATGCCAAGATAGTGGCGTTGGTGCTCAGTTTGGTGGTAAGTACCTAGTACACGATGTTCGTGTGATTCGTCTTCCTCGCCACGCTGCATCTTGCCCAGTGGGTATTGGTGTTAGTTGTAGTGCCGACCGTAATATCAAGGCTAAAATTACCGAAGATGGTATCTTTGTTGAGCAACTAGAGAAGAACCCTGCTCGTTTCCTATCGGATGCAGCTCCTGCTATGCGCCCAGCCGTTGAGATAGATCTTGATGAGGGTATGGATAAAGTTCTTGCCGAGCTTACTAAGCACCCTATCAAGACACGCCTTAATATTAAGGGTACACTAATCGTAGCTCGTGACATTGCACACGCCGAGATTAAGAAGATTCTTGATTCGGGCAAGCCAATGCCTGAGTACTTTAAGAATCACCCAGTGTATTATGCTGGCCCAGCAAAGACTCCAACGGGTATGGCATCGGGTAGCTTTGGCCCAACTACTGCCGGTCGTATGGACTCTTATGTTGATCTGTTCCAAAAGAATGGTGGTTCTATGATTATGGTGGCAAAAGGTAATCGCTCGCTAGCTGTTACTAACGCTTGTCGTGATAATGGTGGTTTCTACCTAGGTTCTGTTGGTGGTCCTGCTGCTGTACTTGCTAAGAATAGCATTAAGAGTGTAGAGGTTGTTGATTTCCCTGAGCTTGGAATGGAAGCTGTAAGAAAGATATATGTTGAGAATTTCCCTGCGTTTATTATTGTTGATGATAAGGGTAATGATTTCTTTGCGAA
>CAYJIL010000081.1:0-10381 GCA_964370235.1 uncultured Rikenellaceae bacterium
CTTCACAACCGTGAAGGAGGTAATAAAGTATATTATCGAATTATCGTTTCAGAGCGATCTGGACCAATAGACACAATCTTCACAGGAACACCTGTCTCTGTCTCAATAAACTTAACATAATCTTGCAGTTCTACTGGTAGTTTATCATACTCAGTAATGCCCGTAAGGTCACAATTCCAACCTTTCATCTCTTTATAGATAGGCTTTATGTTATCCTCGTTAGTCTCATAAGGGAAACGGTCTGTCTCAACACCATCAATATCGTAAGCCATAGCCACTTTGATAGTTTCAAACTCGTTCATAACATCTGCCTTCATCATGATTAGCTGAGTAACACCATTAATCATAACAGAGTACTTAAGAGCAACCATATCTAACCAACCACAACGACGACGACGACCAGTAGTAGCACCATACTCATGACCAACTAAGCATAGTTTCTCGCCCGTATCACAGAATAGCTCTGTTGGGAATGGGCCGCTACCTACACGTGTACAGTATGCTTTAAAGATACCATATACATCGCCAATTTTTGTTGGGGCAACACCCAAACCGCTACATACACCTGCCGAAGTGGTAGATGATGATGTAACAAACGGATATGTACCAAAGTCTACATCTAGAAGTGCACCTTGTGCGCCTTCGGCCAAGATTGCCTTGCCCTCTAGTAGGTAGTCGTTAATTGAGTGCTCACTCTCGATAATATCGAACTGCTTTAGAAGCTCGATACCAGCAAACCATTTTTGCTCATATTCTGTGATGTCATACTCATAGTTATAGCTAGCAATCATTGCTTGATGCTTTTGCTTTAGAGTTTGGTAACGCTCCATAAACTTAGCAGACAAGATATCACCAACACGCAAACCGTTACGACCTGTTTTATCCATGTAAGTTGGGCCAATACCCTTTAGTGTAGAACCAATCTTGGTTTTACCCTTTGCTTGCTCGCTCGCAGCATCTAGCACACGGTGAGTAGGCAGGATAAGGTGGGCTTTTTTCGAGATTTTAACTTTAGAAATAACCTCGATACCGCTCTTTGCAAGATCGGCGATCTCCTCGGCAAAGATGGCAGGATCAAGCACTACACCATTACCAATTACATTGACAGCGTCGTCACGAAATATACCCGAAGGTATAGTGTGTAGCACAAAGCTATGCCCGTCAAACTTTAGAGTATGACCTGCATTTGGACCACCCTGAAAACGTGCAATGACACCGTAATTTGGAGTAAGGACATCAACTACTTTACCTTTACCCTCATCGCCCCATTGAAGACCTAAAACTATATCGACTTTCATCAGAATATTATGATTTGGCACTCCTCGTGCCGATTTTAAGCCACACCACCACACAAAAAGTGGAGCGTGACTTACTACTATTTAATTCACACTCAATGGCTAGAGAAACAATGCACCCTAGCTGAGAGTGTAAAGATAACCAATTATCTTCTAATTTCCAAAACCTTCGACCAGCACAATACTATCATCGTTGATAGTTAGCTTGCCCTCTCTCATAAGGTGACCTGCGGTACGCTTAAAAAGCTTCTTGCTCATACCCGTTAGTTCATATACCTTTTCGGGTGATGATTTATCGCCAATATCTAGCCTACCACCATGATCGTCTATTAGCTCAAGTAGCTCACTTGCACTACTATCAACCACTTCGGTAAAGCCCTCTTTGCGTAGCATAAGGTCTATTCTACCCTCCTCGGTAATGCGCTTAACATATGCCTTTAGGGTGTCACCAACCTGCACCTTTGTAAATATCTCTGAATCGTAGATAATACCCCAGTGACGCTGATTAATAACAACACGATAACCATTGTCGACCCTATGGGCTACAATAATATCGACCTGCTCTTTTGGCTCAACTTCAATGTACTCGTTATCGACACTACCCGATAGTTTAGCCGTACCAACCATACGCCCACTAGCATTATCACGATAAACTTCGATTGGGTATTTGCTACCAACCTTCATAAACTCCCACTGGTTTTTCTTTGGGATGAATAGGTCTTTTGGAAGACCCCAATCAACAAAGACACCGTGAATGGTTGCACCAACCACCTCCATAGAGGCAATTTCGCCAATCATAGCAATTGGACGCTCGGTGGTAGCCACTAGACGATCTTCGGAATCGTGGTGAACAAACACCTCAACCTCGTCGCCAATCTTTTGATCTTCTGTAAGGTAACGGTTAGGAAGTAGCACCTCCTCTAGCTCATCGTCAATAAGGTATGCACCATTATCGGTAAAGCGATTTACCTTTAAACTATATATCTCTCCTGCTTTTAGCATTCTCTTAAAACTTTAATCTTTTGGCAAAGGTATCGTTTATTTAGCTATAATTCATTATATTGCGTGGTTATTTGTAAGTTTTTTTAATGCTAGACACATCTTTTAGCAATGAAAGTATCTATATTTCAGACAGATGTCCTTTGGGACGCACCCCAAAAGAATTTGGAGGTTGCCCTATCTTTAGCCAAAAATGAGGCATCAGACAGCGATCTTATCATACTCCCCGAGATGGCATTTACGGGTTTTAACATAAAGTCACACAAGGTGGCAGTTAGTGCCGATGGAGGGCAAATAGCCCAAGCAATTAGGGACTATTCAAAGGAAAACGGGCAGGCATTTATGTTTAGCTCGGCAGTTAAAGATGGCGATAACTATTACAACAGATTGTTTGCCATTTTGCCCGACGGCAGAGAGTACCGCTACGACAAGAGACATTTGTTTAGAATGAGCGGCGAGCACAACTATTATAGTGCAGGCGAAAGCCGTGTAACGTTCGAGTATAAGGGGGTGAGGATTCTACCTCAAATATGCTACGACTTGCGATTCCCAGTGTTTTCGAGAAACCAAGAAGATTACGACATGATGGTGTATGTGGCTCAATGGCCCGAGGCTCGATCATACCAATGGAGCGCACTACTCAAAGGGCGAGCTATCGAGAATAGAGCCTATGTGGTTGGCTGCAACAAGGCAGGTAGCGACCCGTGGCTAAACTACTCGGGCGATAGTGTATTGCTAGATTTTATGGGCAAACCCATAGTCGAGGCAGCACCATACAAAGAACAAGTGATTACAAGCGTTATAGATATGGACGCTTTGCGCTCGTTCAGAGAGGCATTCCCAGCAAATATGGATGCCGACAATTTTAGCATAGAACTTTAGGATGGATCTCAGTACTTCTACAATAGCAATTCTTATAGCTTCGGGCGTAGTGGTTGGTTTTATAAACACACTAGGTGCTGGAGCTACGGTAATATCTATGGTCATATATATGATGATGGGGATGCCAATTGTAGAGGCAGCTGGCACAAATAGGGTTTCGGTAATTATACAAAACCTAGTAGCAACCATCTCGTTCAAAAAACAAAACTTGCTCGATATAAAAAGTTCGATGCGGCTAACAGTGCCCGTTATATTGGGTATATTGGTTGGTTCACAAATTGCGGTTGTCATTAGCGAAGAGATATTCGAGGGGCTATTTGTTACGGGACTCATATTTATGGGGCTTATGCTCATAGCAAAGCCATCTTCGTGGCAAAGAGAGCTTGCTCAAACAAACGAAAAGAGAATCACCATGCTCGATAATGTAATGCTATTTTTGGCAGGAATATATGGTGGTGCTGTGTATGTTGGGCTAGGTTACTTTTTAATATCTATCTTTGTACTATCGCTAGGTAAAGATATTATACGAGCCAATGCACTCAAAGGGTTTATGGCACTAGTTATAACACCGTTCTCGTTAATGGTGTTTGCAATGAGTGGCCATGTTAACTACACCTATGGCATTATACACGCACTTGGTAATATTGTGGGGGCATATATAGCGGCTCGCTATGCACGGCAACTAGGGGCAAAGTTTATTCACTTTTTGCTAATAGGGCTAGTTATTTTCTCGATACTATACACCTGTGGGGTAATAAAATTTGAGGGCTTAAATTAAAACATATAAACAAAGGATATATAAAAGTTATGAAAAAAACAGTATTACTAGCTGCGCTATCGCTATCAACATTAACGGTAGCTAGTTGTCAAAACATTCAAGACCAGAATAGCGTAACAATCATCGAAGATAGCGGCAGACAAAAAGAGACACACATAGCCGTACCAACGCTACCACAAAAGGTGAGCTTTGCAGGCGAAGAGATGCCAATAGATCGTTTCGATGTTAGAGAAAGGCTCGAAGAAGATTTGTCGGTAACACTATATATGCACTCACGCACTCTGCGCACTTTGCGTGGCATGGATCGTTACTTTCCATACATCGAAAAATCACTAAAAGAGGCTGGTGTGCCCGACGATTTCAAATACCTTGCCATGGCAGAGAGTAGCCTAAACCCTACGGCTAGATCACATGCAGGAGCAGCAGGTATATGGCAGCTAATGAGTGGTACAGCAAAAGATGCAGGGCTAGAGGTGAATAACGATATTGACGAGCGTTATAACTTCGAAAAGGCTACAAAGGTGGCTATGAAGTACTTTAACACAGCATACAAGAAATTTGGTAACTGGACACTAGTAGCTGCATCGTATAATGTAGGCATGGCAGGTGTTAGCCGTCGCCAACTATCACAAAATAGCCCAAAGAGCTATTACGATGTATTCTTGCCAGAGGAGACAATGCGATATGTTCACCGCATTGTGGCACTAAAGCTAGTGAGCGAAGACCCTTCGTTCTATGGCATTATGCTAAAGAAAGAAGACCAGTACAAGCCATTCGAGTACAAAGAAATTAAAGTGTCGGGAGCAAATATATCGTGGAGCGATGTAGCAGCAAAGAACGGCACAAACTACAAGATGCTTAGGCTCTTGAACCCTTGGATTAGAACATATAAGCACGCCAACAAGGCACTTAAGAGTTATACGGTAAAAGTACCTATAAACTAAACACAGCAACAACTAAGGAGAGATTATGTCCAAAAAAGATAGTATAAGAGAGGATAAGATTGAGGTTATCGGGGCTAGAGTTCACAATCTAAAGAATGTGAATGTCGAAATTCCGCACCGTAGCCTAACCGTAATCACAGGACTCTCGGGGAGTGGTAAATCCTCGCTTGCATTTGACACTATATATGCCGAAGGGCAAAGACGCTATATGGAGACCCTATCTGCCTATGCAAGGCAGTTTGTGGGGGCTATGGAGCGTCCCGATGTCGACAAGATTAGGGGACTTAGCCCTGTTGTGGCTATCGAACAAAAAACCACAAACCGCAACCCTCGCTCAACGGTGGGAACCGTTACCGAGGTAAACGACTTTTTGAGGCTACTATACGCCCGCACAGCAAAGGCATTTTCGCCTAACACGGGCGAAGAGATGGTAAGTTATAGCGACAAGCAAATCGAGGAGATGATACTCCAAAGCTATGCTGGTTGCAAAATTGCTATACTTGCACCACTTGTGCGTGGCCGCAAGGGACACTATCGCGAACTCTTTAGCTCGATGATTAAACGAGGCTACCTTACAGCTCGCATCGATGGCAAAATGCAAGAGCTCGAAGATGGCATGAGGCTAGATAGATACAAGACCCACCACATCGAGCTAGTGATAGATCGCATGAGGGTAGACGATGGTGCTACCGAGCGACTACCAAAGAGCATTGCCGAGGCAGCCAAGCAGGGCAAAGGTACAATCATGGTATATAGCTACGAGGACGAGAGTTCAAAGTATTATAGCCGCAATATGATGTGCCCTACTTCGGGGCTAGCATATAATACTCCAGCACCACATACATTTTCGTTTAATTCGCTACAAGGGGCTTGCCCAAAGTGTAACGGACTTGGTAGCGAAGCAATATTCGATATAGACAAAATGATACCCGACAAGCAAAAGAGCATTGCCGGGGGAGCAATTGAGCCACTAGGCAAAAAGCGCAAAGGGGTAACCTTTACGCTACTTGCAGCGTTGGGAGCAAGGCACGGCTTTACGCTTGACGATCCGTTTGAGACAATAGGCCCCGAAGCGGCAGCCTCTATCATAAACGGAGATTCAGAACCACTTCGAATCGAGGCAAAAGACCTTGGGCTACTAGGTGGCAGCCACTACATTTCGTGGGAGGGTATCGAAGATTATATACAAAAAAGCATAGAGGACGAGAGCAGCGCAAAGGGTGCAAAGTGGAAAGCTCAGTTTATCAGACACGACAGATGTAGCGTATGTGGTGGCACTAGGCTTAATGCCGAAGCACTAAGTTACCGCATTGCAGGACAAAACATTGCGCAGCTATGTTCGATGAGCATAGTCGAGCTAAAGGACTGGATAGACAAGCTACAAGGCAAACTATCGACAAAGGATTGGACTATTGCATCGGAGATTGTCAAGGAGGTGTCCTCTCGTTTGTCGTTCTTGATGGATGTGGGGCTAGATTACTTGTCACTGAGCCGTAGTTCGGTAACACTGTCGGGTGGAGAGAGCCAGCGCATACGCCTTGCAACCCAAATTGGGTCGAGGCTTGTCAACGTGCTATACATACTAGATGAGCCAAGTATTGGGCTACACCATCGTGACAACAGCAAGCTAATTGAGTCGCTAATTTCGTTACGAGATGTTGGCAATACGGTTATTGTGGTTGAGCATGACGAGGAGATTATGCGCAGGGCAGATTGGATTATAGACGTAGGCCCCTATGCAGGTAACCGAGGAGGCGAGATAGTTGCCATTGGTAAATATGACGATATAGTAAACAGCAACAGCATAACGGCAGATTACCTTTCGGGTCGCCGAGAGATAGCAACACCACAAACTAGGCGCACACCATCGGGCTATATTAGCCTAAAGGGTGCTAGGGGAAATAACCTAAAGGGGGTAGATGTAGAGCTACCACTAGGCGTGATGCTGTGTGTAACGGGTGTGAGTGGTAGCGGTAAATCATCGCTAATAAACGGCACGCTTAGGCCTATCCTCTCAAAGAAATTATATAACTCGATGGACGAGCCACTACCCTATGGCTCAATAGAGGGAGATGGTGTAATAGACAAAATGGTGGTGGTAGATCAATCGCCAATTGGGCGAACACCTCGCTCAAATCCAGCAACATATACAGGCTTGTTTACCGACATTAGAAAACTATTCGAGCAAACCACCGATGCCAAGATTAGAGGATTCAAGGCTGGTCGTTTCTCTTTTAACGTAAAGGGAGGCAGGTGCGAAGAGTGTAAGGGTGCAGGAGTGCAAGTAATTGAGATGAACTTTTTGCCCGATGTATATGTGCCTTGCAAGGCATGTAACGGCAAACGATATAACCGCCAGACACTAGAGGTAAAGTTCAAGGGTAAGAGCATAGATCAGGTGCTAGACATGACAATTGAGCAAGCACTCGAGCTATTTAACTCGATACCAAATATTCGCCAAAAACTACAAACGTTGGTAGATGTTGGTTTGGGGTATTTGAGCCTAGGACAACCATGCACTACCCTATCGGGAGGCGAAAGCCAGCGTATAAAATTAGCTGGTGAACTTTCGAAACGAGACACTGGTGGTACGCTATATATACTAGACGAGCCAACAACGGGTCTACACTTTGAGGATGTAAAAGTTCTACTTGCGGCAATCGACCTAATCGTGAGCCGAGGTAATAGTGTCTTTATCATCGAACATAACTCCGATGTTATTAAATGTAGCGATTACATTATAGACATTGGTGCCGAAGGGGGCATTGCAGGAGGTAACGTAGTTGCCACAGGTACACCCGAAGAGATAGCAACTGTTAAAGGTAGCTATACGGGAGCAATGCTACAAGAGATTTTAAATAAATAATATAGAGTGCCCCTATTGGGGCACATAAGAGATGAATAGAAGTATCGTAAAAGATAGCATTAAGGTTGCAACTCCTTTGCTATTTAGCCTTTTGTTGCAAAACCTTATTAACATCACCGATGCAATTTTTCTTGGCCGTGTGGGCGAAGTAGAACTTGGAGCAGCCGCCCTAGCCGGAGTATTCTATATGGCAATCTACTATGTAGGCTTTGGCTTTGGTACAGGTATGCAAGCACTTGTAGCTAGGCGTAATGGCGAAGAGCGTTTCGAGCGCATTGGTGTTATTGTGTGGCAGTCGATGCTGTTTTTGCTACTAACGGCACTAGTATCGATAGGTGCTACCTATATGTTTGCACCGCTAGGCTTTAAGTTTGCTATCTCTTCGGATGCCGTGTTCACAGCAACAATGGACTATCTCGATTGGCGAATACTGGGTATAATACCTGCCTTTTTGGTTGTAGTATATCGAGCCATGTTTGTGGGCATTAAACAAACAAAGGTACTAGTTTACAGCTCTATTGCCATGACTGCCGCAAACGTAATGCTCAACTATCTATTAATATTTGGAGTCGAGGGCATAGTTGCACCACAAGGCATTAAAGGAGCAGCAATAGCATCTAGTTTGTCAGAGATTGTGGGGCTTATCTTTTATATAGCCTATTGCCAAAAAATAGATCGTCAAAAATATCAACTCTTTAAGAATTACAACTTAGAGCTAGACGTTATCAAACGCATTTTGGGAGTATCGTCGTGGACTATGCTACAATATTTCTTAACTGTATTTGTATGGCTAATCTTCTTTATTGGTATCGAGCAACTTGGCGAAAGGGCATTGGCTATTTCGAACCTTATACGTAGCATAGGAATGATGGTGTTTGTGGTAGTGTCGGCTTTCTCGACATCGGCATCAACGCTTGCAGGTAATGCAATGGGCGAGCGCAAACCAAAGAGCGTACTCGAAATTACAAAGATAAACATATTGCTTTGCTATGCGTTTATGGTACCAATATGTGCTACAATTGTAATATTCCCCGAGTCTATTTTGTCGATATTTACAAATAACCGTGAGCTTATAGAGGCATCGGTGTCGACAATGTATGTGCTTGCTCTATATTCGCTAGTGGCAGTAGCATCGAATATTTTATTTAATGTCATCATAGGAACTGGCAACACCAAAAGCTCGCTTATTATCGAAGTAGCGGCAGTGGCAGTGTATGGTATTTTGATTACGATGATAATACTATTCAAACCACCTATTTGGTTATGTTGGAGCGCCGAAATGGTGTATTGGGGTGTAATACTAGTAATGGGATACGCTTATATTAGACGATATAAGTGGTGGAAAAAGGTAATATAGAGTTATGAGAAAAAAAGAATATATATTGGTAGCAATATTTATGTTACTATCAATTGTGACTTATGCCAAAGAGCACACTCCTAGCGAGGGGTACATCAAAGGTGGCAGAGTAAGGTTTTATACATCATCGCCTACCATAAAGACAAACTTGGATAGCTTATCGCAGCTATATAGCATAGACGAAAATGGTAAAATGCGCCACCACAAGCCACAGAGCGCAGGCACGTGGAACATACAATATGGCAAGACTCTGCATAAAATGGGGTGGGAATTTATACTCGAACACCCACAAAAAGGTGAGCTAATAATCGAGACAAACGATGCTAGCTACTTTGAGTTCATTGCTCCACAAGAGCCACAAATAGCTCTATGGGGAGAGGGGCTAGATGGTATTTCGCCACAACAAATTAGCAGAGAGTTAGGCTTCGAAGCAACAATGGTAGAGGGTGGCTTTGGCGCACTTGACAAAACAAAGGCAAGCATATATATTGCCTCGCATGTTTCGCTATGTTGTGCACAATTATCTAGGCTCTCGCACCTAAACCCAAATAGCAAAATTATCATTCTATCGCCATCGACAAACAACATCGACAACATATACTACATTGACGAGAGTGGCGATATTATTTCCCAAATAAAAGATGTCATAGGTATTAGCAGTGGCGAGCTGCCTACACAGCGTGGTGTTACTCAACGCCGTGAACCTATGGTATATGAATGGAGCGAGCGTCACAACAACATACTAAATCAAGTTGCCCAAAGTGCGCCCAAAGTGGTAGTGCTTGGCAATTCGATAATGCACCAATGGGGCGGAGTCGAGGGCTTTCGCATAAAGCGAGATTCGCTACTATGGGCAGAACGTATAGCACCACTAAATGCCATTAATATGGGCTGTGGTTGGGACAGAGTCGAGAATGTACTTTGGCGTGTCGAACATGGCGCACTCGATGGTTACAAAGCCCAAAGGGTAATCGTAGCGATTGGTGTAAATAACCTACCTATCAACAGCAACGAAGAGATTGCAGCAGGCATCGAAACATTAATTAAAGCCATAAAGTTACGCCAGCCATCTGCCGATATAAAAATATGTGGCATATTTCCATCAAGAGCAAGGGAGGAGCGCACAAAGGCACTCAACACCCTCATCGAAAAAGTGGCCATTAGCCAAGGCGCACAGTACGGCAACCCCGGCACTATGCTACTGGGCAATGACAACAAAATAAACCCCTCTCTCTTTATGAAAGATGGTCTGCACCTAAA
>CAYJIL010000082.1:0-10353 GCA_964370235.1 uncultured Rikenellaceae bacterium
GAAAAATTTGTCTTTATAATATCATAAGACGTAGTATCTCTGGCACAAATCGTCACATTAGGATAATTAGAGAAGAATTCAGCATCTTTGGCCTGCACGCTCTTATCTTTATAATAAATTGTTTGTGGTAATATTATTATTTTATTGTGAGGGTGATTTTTGATAACCATACTCCTAAATCGATTGTATCTTTCCCACAAATCTCCAAAATTACCTCCGCCTTGCAACAAGATAATAACATCTTTGTGATATATCTGCCCATTATATCCTTTTATGTCTGTTTTGTGGATACATTTATGTGGGATACTTTTAAGAAAAATTTCGGTTCCCTCCCAAATGAGTGTGTCACCATAATTATCATAGTATGGAATATCCAGCAACACGTAATCTGAATCGATTAACGGGGTTAGTGTGCTTTTTAGGAGCTCTCTAAGTTCTTTTATTTTATCTATGTAGTTCATATTTCGGGCTATAAATTACACATTCTATAAACACAAAATTAAGCATTTTTTTTGTATTGTAATATTCTTTTGCGAAATAACTCTATATTTCGCAAAAAAATGACACCAAAAACGGGACAGATAGATCTACCATAAACCCATGAGCAATTGCCACCATTACATACTCTTTGCCCGAAGTAGCTGTAATAATGGGAAGAGTTGCATCCATAGTAGTAGCACCTCCCGAGGCAATGGGGGCTAATGGGCCAAAGAACCTAAATAGCAAAGGCGCCAATAAAAGGGTTGTAATCTCACGGAATATATTACTCAAAAGAGCAAGTGTACCTAGCTCGGCACCTTTGGATTCGGTTATAAGCACTGTCGATAGCGAATAGTAACCAAAACCAGAGCCTACTGCCAACAAATCGGTTAGCGATCTATCGATAAACAAAGCCGATATACTTACACCAACAAGAGTACCAACAATTGTACCTATTGCAGGGGCAACTATACGAAAACGGTAGCGTTTAACAGTGTCAACAATTGTGCTGTCGCTACCAATCGAGATACCAACAAAAAACAGTAGTGCATAAAGCACCCATTTAGCCCAAGCTCCAAAGTCGATTCCTCCAAAATCGCCAAAGTACCCCACAAATGAGCCTAGGACAAAAAACATTATAATTACTATGCTACCTTTCATAATCCTCTGTTTTTAAATAGTGTACGATAAATAAACAATGCAGCCACAGCCGAGCCTAGCACTGCAAGGAGTGTAAGAATAAGCGCTTGCACACCAATAGTTCCTAACGAATTAATCACCTGTGGGTTCGAGCCCACCGACATACCTAGCAACAATAACAAAAGGTATATGGTTACCATAATCACTTTAGGTACAAATTTAAGGTTACGTCCTTTCAGCAACCTACCTACAATTACCCCACTAAGGAGTACAAGAATTACATCTAACATAGCTAATATTATATAAAAAAGGGGGTGACAAAGCCACCCCCTCCAAGTATGATTAATCAAAATTGATTACTTAATACGCTCATAATACTCACGAGTACGAGTATCGATGCGAATCTTCTCACCTGTTGTGATGAACAAAGGAACACGAACTGTTGCACCTGTATTAACAGTTGCTGGCTTAAGTGCGTTAGATGATGCAGTATCGCCCTTAAGACCTGGCTCGGTGTATGTTACTTCCATATCTACAATTGCAGGAAGTTCTGCCGAAAGAACAGTCTCTTTCTCGGTGTGGAACATAACCTCTACCACTTGACCCTCTTGCATAAGGTCTGAGTTGTTGATAAGACCACGGTCGATATAAATTTGCTCAAAAGTCTCTGTGTGCATGAAAGTACAACCCATATCGTCCTCGAAAAGGAACTGGTATGGACGACGCTCAACACGTACTGGCTCGATTTTTTCGCCTGCCGAGAATGTGTTATCGATTACACGACCTGTCTCAATATTTTTAAGTTTAGTCCTAACGAAAGCTGGACCTTTACCTGGTTTTACGTGCTGAAACTCAACGACAAGAAATGTTTTGCCATTGAACTCGATACACATACCATTCTTTAAATCTGCTGTAGATGCCATATCTTTAATATCTGTTTATAATAATTATCGTTTATTAGGCTACAAATATAGCTATTTTATTTAAAATTAAAAAAATAGCTACCCCCGATTGCTCTATAAAGAGACATGCCAATAACCACACTTATCGCCACCAATTCGTGATAGTACGCCTTTGTTTTTGAGAGACGAAATTTCTCGCTTGATTGTCTTTTCACTCACCGAAATAATAACAACCAACTCTCGTATGGTTAGCTTTGAGTTATCGACAAGTGCATCGAGTAGCGATTGTTGACGAGCCGATAGCTCACACATAGCTTGTTGGATAGCAGAGCCATTGGCAGCCACACCGCCATCTATGGCACTACCATTTATAAGTTGCTCGATATTATGTACGTGGTGCGAAACCATAAAGTTTTCGACAAATGAAATATCGCCCTCCCCCCTGCTGCTAGATATAGACTCTTGGTAGCCTTCGCCATGCGATTGCTGAACACATATTGGCATAACGCCAAACTCGGTTTGTATCTGAAACATTACTACTCGTGCAATGAGTGGTGTAAACTCTGCCCAAGGCGCAAGGGCAATTAGCTGAAAGTGTGCATCTATCGAAATATTATATGCATCGATAATACTCCCCGTAAACTTTTTGCGCCTGCGATTAATGCTCTTGCAAAGCTCCTTTACTCTCTCTTCGAGCTTGTGGTGGCCTATATATGCACGCCCACCCAAATGTGCCGACAAATCACAACTACGAAACTCGCCACTAGGTGCTACTGCTCTACCAGCCGACATATCAACCACCTTGCCAACGCTGTATGTTAGCGTAGCTGCTAGATTGCGTAGTTTTTCTACCGTTATTTTTTCGCTTTTTTGGGCACGAGAGATAGCAATTATATAACAATTATACAAATCTTGTGCTAGCTCTATATCTCGAATATTACCTGTGCTAGCAACTCCGTTCTCGACTAGTTTTTCTAAATCGTCTGCCAACACAAAGCACCCCTCGAGCGCCAAGGAGTTTGATATTATGTTCAATAGATATTTATGGCGTGATTCCTCGTCGCCAAGTAGCGCATGATTATCGAGCAGGCCAAGTAGTGTATCATTCATAGTCAACGATTTTCGCAGTTTTTACAAATATACAAATTTATTTATTGAAACCACACCACAATACCGCTTGTCACAAAACATTAGTTAATGGTTTTAAAAAGAAAGAGAGGTTTTCTCGAAAATTCAAGAAAACCTCTCTTTGTATGTATGTGTTATAATCTCTTAGTTTTGCTCCTTTAGGATTACGTCATGTGCACCACCCTCAACAATAGAAGTAGACGACACAAGTGTAATTTTAGCCTTGTCTTGTAGCTCCTGAAGCGTGATTGAACCACAGCTACACATTGTAGCCTTCATTTTGCCAAGCGTTAGAGCAAGATTGTCTTTCATCTTACCTGCGTATGGAACATAGCTATCGACACCCTCTTCGAACTTTAGAGAAGAGTCGCCACCCATGTCGTAACGCTGCCAGTTTTGAGCACGGTTAGATCCCTCGCCCCAATACTCCTTAACGTAGTTGTTACCAATCTTAAGTTTCTTAGTAGGAGACTCGTCAAAACGAGCAAAGTAACGTCCCATCATCAAGAAGTCGGCACCCATTGCAATTGCAAGTACCATGTGGTAATCGTGTACCAAACCACCATCGCTACAAATTGGCACATAAACACCTGTTTTCTCAAAGTGCTCTTGGCGTGCTGCAGCAACATCTATAAGAGCAGTTGCTTGACCACGGCCAATACCTTTTTGCTCGCGTGTGATACAGATAGAACCACCACCGATACCAACTTTAATGAAGTCGGCACCAGCCTCTACCAAAAAGTCGAAACCCTCTTTGTCAACTACATTACCTGCACCAATCTTTACAGAATCGCCATAGGTCTCTCTAGTCCAACGAATTGTCTCGGCTTGCCACTGTGAATAACCGTCCGAAGAGTCAATACATAGTACATCGACACCAGCCTCAAGTAGAGCAGGAATGCGCTCTGCATAGTCACGTGTGTTAATACCTGCACCAACAAGTAGAGTTTTATCGCTATCGTTTGTTAGCTCTAGTGGGTGATCTTTGTGGCTATCGTAATCTTTGCGGAATACGAAATATTGTAGGTTTTGGTTCTCGTCAATGATTGGCAACGAATTAAGTTTCTTTGACCAAATGATAGTGTTAGCCTCAGAAAGAGTCATGCCTAGCTTGCCTACTGTAAGATTCTCGAACGGAGTCATAAACTCAGCAACCTTTTTTGTAGGAGCATCTACGCTCTCTCTAAAGTCACGGCTAGTAACAATACCTAGTAGCTTACCATTAGCTGTACCATCGTGTGTGATACCAACTGTTGAGTGACCTGTTGCTTTCTTTAGAGCAACAACATCGGCTAGTGTGCTATCTGGCGTAAGGTTAGAGTCGCTTACTACGAAACCTGCCTTAAACTTCTTAACTTTGCGCACCATCTCGGCTTGACTAGCGATTGGCTGCGAACCAAAGATAAATGAGATACCACCATTGCGTGCTAGCTCGATTGCTAGATCGGGACCCGAAACAGACTGCATAATAGCAGATACTACAGGTATATTTAGCTCGATAGCTGCTTTTTCTCCTTTACCAAACTTAACAAGAGGTGCTTTTAGAGATACATTTGTTGGAATGCACTCTTTTGTTGTTAGTCCGGGGATCAAAAGATATTCACCGAATGTCCTTGATACATCGTTAAGATAGATTGCCATAACTTGAAAATTTTATGCGTATGATCGTTTTTATTCTTTATCTCTTTAATTACCAACACTTTGAACTGCCATTAGCAGCGCTATATTTACAGCAAGTGTAAAATAATGGTACAAAATTAACAAGAAAAAATGGATTTTTATACTTGTGGCGAATAATTTGTAAAAAAAAGAGGATTGCAGCCCACAAGCCACAACCCTCATTGTCTATTTTTATAGCTATTATAGCTTAACAAAAGGCATCTTTACGATCTCGGCTTTTATAGCCTTACCACGAATAGAGACATATACATCGCCACCCATTTTGTAGTGCTCCTTTGCTATGTAACCCGTACCAATACCTTGCTTTAGCATTGGCGACATTGTACCCGAACAAACTCGACCAATAACCTCGCCCTCTGCCGTTACTAGCTCGTAGCCTTGGCGTGGAATACCTCTCTCTATCATCTTAAAGCCAATTAGCTTTTGTGTAGCACCCTCGCTCTTTAGCTGCTCCATCTTGGCTCTATCGATAAAGTCTTTGCCGTCTACAAATTTTGTAATCCAGCCCAAACCTGCCTCGATAGGCGATGTTGTATCGTCAATCTCGTGACCATAAAGCGAATACCCCATCTCTAGACGCAGCGTATCACGTGCACCCAAACCAATTGGTTGTAGGTCATACTCCTTGCCTGCCTCCATAATCGCAGCCCATAGAGTATCGGCATCTTCGTTTGCTACATATATTTCGCAACCGCCACTACCAGTATAGCCAGTAGCCGACACAATTACTTCGTTAATACCTGCTACTGTACACTTTGCAAATGTGTAGTAGGTCATATCTAGCACGTTTTCTTGTGTAATTTTTTGAACTATCTTCATAGCATTTGGACCCTGAATAGCAAGTTGTGCAATCTCGTCCGATGCGTTATAAAGCTCACGACCAACTTCGAGACCATCTTTTTGAGCCTCGGTTGCAAGGAAGTTCCAATCCTTTTCGATGTTGCTTGCATTAACAACCAAAAGATATGTCTCCTCGTTTATGCGATATACTAGTAAATCATCAACAATACCACCGTTACCATTTGGGAAACAAGAGTATTGAGCCTTACCATCGAATAGCTGACTAACATCGTTAGTAGTTACACGTTGTAGAAAAGCCAAAGCCTTTGGGCCTTTCACCCATATTTCGCCCATGTGGCTAACATCGAAAAGACCTGCCGATGTGCGTACAGCCATGTGCTCAGCGTTAATTCCACTATACTCAATAGGCATGTTATAACCTGCAAACTCGGCCATTTTTGCGCCAAGTTCGATGTGATACTTAGTAAACGGAGTACTCTTCATAATTATCTGTATTTTATATTAATTTTGTCTAATTACAAATATATATTTTTTATAGGATACGTGAAAATTTTTCGCATATCATTTTGCGGGAACTATCGAGTGAACCCACTTTTGAGAGAATTTCGAGTTGTTTTAATGGGTCGCTCTCCGATGCTATCGATGCTACCATATCGCCCTTTATCTTCTCTATTATCTTTAACTTATACAGCGCAATTGCTTTGGGCACGGCTATATCTAGGTTGTCTTTTTCGGCAATCACTATTTCGTCACCTCGCTCCCATATTTGGCTAGGCTTATATTTTTCGTCACTAAATAGTGCATCTACCGTAAACGAACTAACCGCTGGGTTTTCGTGGTTGAGGAACGTAGCATGAGTTACCTCGCTTTGTTGTGCCATCGCCTCACGATATGCAACATAAATAGACCTTGCCGTATCGTCCGCCATAACTATGTTATCCATTTCGAGTTCCTCGACAATAGTACTACCCACGTTTAGTTTTATGGGCTCTTTACCCTCTACCATAAAATAGAAGTGCTGCTCACCATATTTTACCAAGTAGGTAGCCAACTCTCGCTCTAGGCGTATGAGAGGGTTGTCAACCACTGCTTGAACAGGAGATTGAAATATGTCTTGTTGGCTCTGCTGAGTTTCTACTCGCTTTTGGTATCGCTGTTTTGCTTGTTGGTTATTAAAGTGTGCAAGCCCCTCGTTTCCTCCACTATTAAAAGCCACACGGCGCTCTACCTCTCTAACCACAATATCTTCGTCGGTACCCAACATTCGGCTACACTCCTTAGAAAACTCTAGGCGAGTAATTCTATCGGGAATTACAGCCACAGACTCAACTATGTCCTTTATGACCGATGCACGTAGCAAAGGATCATCGCCTGCCTCGCCTAGCAATAGCGACGTTTTAAAAGAGATGAAATTTTGCTCGTGTGTTAAGATATAGTCTGACAGCTCGCTAGCACTTGCCCCTCTAGCAAAAGAGTCGGGATCTTCGCCCTCGGGCAGTGACACTACTTTTACGTTGAGCCCTTGTGCCAAAATAAGGTCGATACCACGCATCGATGCCTTTATTCCGGCATTATCGCCATCGTATATTACCGTTATGTTTTTTGTAAATCTCGAAATTAAGCGTATTTGATCTACTGTTAAAGCAGTACCGCTCGATGCCACAACATTCTCGACACCGCTCTGGTGCATCTGAATAACATCGGTGTAGCCCTCTACAAGGATACAACGATTGTTGTGCACTATTGCCTTGCGTGCTAGGTCGATACCATAGAGCGTGTTGCTCTTGTGATATACTTTGCTCTCTGGCGAATTTAGGTATTTGGCTGTTTTCTTATCGGATCGCATGGTGCGACCACCAAAGGCAATGACTCTACCACTAACACTATGTATTGGGAATATTACACGCCCAGCAAATCGGTCGTAGTAGCCACCACGATCTCGTTTTATTGTGAGACCCGTTTCAACCAAAAACTCCTCTTTGTGACCAACACGAAGTGCCTCAACCGAAAAATGATCGCCTTCGCTAGGGCAATAACCCAACGAGAATTTCTTGATTGTCTCGTCACTAAAACCACGCTCACGCAAATAACTCAAACCAATATTACGCCCCTGCGAAGTATCGGTAAGTTGAGAGATAAAGTAGCCATTTGCAAAGCTATTTACCGCCATCATACTCTCTACATCGCTATTTTCTCGCTTTTGGTCATCGGTTAGTTCTTTCTCGACAATTTCGATACCATATTTTTTTGCTAGGTAGCGTAGGGCATCGGGATAGGTGATTTTTTCGTGATCCATCACAAAGCCAACAGCATTACCCCCTTTGCCACACCCAAAGCATTTGTAGTATCCCTTTGCAGGAGATACCACAAATGATGGTGTCTTTTCGTTGTGAAACGGGCAGCACGCTCCATAGTTTACCCCCTTGCGTTTGAGGGTAATAAAGTCGCCAATAACATCTACAATGTCGGCTGCACTCAATATTCTATCTACGGTTGCCTTATCAATCATTCTACAAAGATAGCATTTTTAGTTGTATATAGACAGCAGCACCGATAAGTTAGCCACTATCTAACCACTACTTCGTCGATAAATATCCAACCCGGATTACCCACACCATAGTGCCATGCAGGACAGTTTTCGACACCCTTAACCCACACTTTTACATAGCGTGCCTTGGCTGGCTTATCGCCTATTTTGTATTGCTTATATAGCACCTTAGGGTCTTCGTCCCAAGGCTTTGTAATTTCGCCATAATTTGTAAAGTTCTTGCCATCTTGCGATATTGAATACTTTATTTCGATAGGCGAGAACACCCATTGTCCTAGCTGGTGTAGACAATCAATCTCGACAGACGAAATATTTTGCTCGGCACCCAAATCAATTACAAACTCTACGTCTTTGCCTTCCCAGCCAATCCAGCTCTCAACAAACGTATTACCACCATATAGACCATCGGTTAGCGATGCTTCGGCAATTTTGGCATAACCGCCTTTGGGGCTAGTTATAAAGTCTATTTTTGCACCATCGGCCAAATTCTTCTCGCTCGATGGCAAGAAACGCTCAACATAGGTATCGCAATATGCTGTTGGCGAACCTCCACGCTCCTCAAGCGATAGTAATTTTAGCTCGTCTACCCTATCGCTAAAGAACTTGAGTTTCTCTTCAACCACTGCTCTATCAAGCCCTTTGATTGTGCGAGCAACCTCTAGTTCGGCATACTGTAACGATAGACGAGAAAGCTTTACTCGCTCTAGGTATTCGGGCGAATCCTTAACAGCAGCTTCGGCTTGGTCGAATAGTTTGTTATAGGTATCAATTAAGATTGGGCGCAACATGCCATTTTTGTGAACTGGCACTGCATCAAAAATCCAAAGTTTTGTACCCGATGCCATTAAAGCCCCTTGCTGCAACTTTAGGTAGTCATACATATATGGAGCTGCATCGCCATAGTAACCAAAAACAAATTCTCTCATCAAGCTATCGCCATCTAGGGTGTGATCCCACGATAGTTTTGCTAACATATAGCTACGCAATTCGCTAAAATCGACACCATGCCCACTATTAATTTGCGAGAATTTTTTGGTGATATTATTCTTATGGAATTGCCTAACGTTGGGCGCTAACACATGAAAGTTGGGGAATGGCGAAACAGAATTGCTAAAGTTAATACCATAATCCCACATATATATGTTGTTACATATCTTACCCCACTGCTCTTGGTAGCCCAAAAACTCACGACCATTGTCGGTATCCTCTAGTGGCAATTCACGAGTACAGTCGATATTACACAACATTATATTAACATTGGGTAGTGGACGCATATATTTGGGTGGCTCAACAGAGTATAGGTATGAGAGTGTCGAAATCTCTTTGTCGGGGAATCGCTCGGCTACTTTGTTCACAAAATATAGAATCGACCCCATAAGAGTCTCCTCACGCTCGTCGATTGCACTACACTTATCACACGTACAGTGCGCAAATTTACCATCGTTTTGGCTCACCGAAATCATCTTGCGATCGGGGTATAGCTTAAACAACGAATCTACCTGTTGCACTACAATCTCTAGTACATCGTCATTTGTTAAACATAGCTGCGCCTGCACACCCGGCCTACGCTCGCCATTAATTAGAGCATAGTATTCGGGATGGCTCTTGCCATATTTAGCACTAGGAACTAGCTTGTCAAAAGTGTGCACCCAATACCCCGGTACAAATAAGTCTTCGGGAACTTCGGTGCGATTAAAGTAGCGATATAGTAGTTCGTTCTCGCTATATCGAGCAACCTGCACTTGACGATGCTCAAACGAAGGATTCGAGGCGTAGTTAAGCCCCTCTTCCAATATCATTGTCTCGCTTTTGGGAATATCGATATAGGCTGGCGACCAATATCTAACACCAAAATTCTTTTCTAATATGTCGGCAATACCATATATTGCACCCTTACCCTCGCCATATCCAACACACAAAATGCCGTTATCGGTCGAGATCTTAAAACCATCTTCGGTTATTGAGCTGTCGTCGGAATGCACAATAAACACATCGCCTTTGGCTGCCTTTTTGCCATCAACAATTTGTACTGTTTTTCCGCTAATTTTATGAATGTGATCGGCAAGAAATTGCGCAGCTTGCTGTGCTGTATTGTCCGATGATTTAGGTACTACGATACGGCTTTTTGTAAGGTCGATACCACCAAAAGCTAGCGTGGGCACGAGTAATGCCGCC
>CAYJIL010000083.1:0-10337 GCA_964370235.1 uncultured Rikenellaceae bacterium
GAAAGTTTTTTTGAAATATTTTTGCAACATTTTTGTAACTACCTACTAGTTACCACTTACGCTACCAACAATAATTTCGACAAAACCATCACGACCTAGGTATTTTTGGCTAAGTTCCAAAATTCGCTCGGGTGTGATTGCTACAATTTGGCTCACCATATCGCTCACATAGCTGTTATCGCAACCATTTTGTATATTCTCGATGGTAACATCGGCTATGCCGAATGGCCCATCTAAAATACGCATCACCTCGCCCGTCATAACACTTTTTACCATTTCTAGCTCTTGCTCAGGTACTAGCTCGGTGCGCAGACGCTCGATCTCGTAGTATATTTGCTCAACGGCATCTTGTGTTGCATCGGCACGCACCTCGGTGCTAATTGCCACATAGCCGCTAGACGCCATATTTATCATTGCCGAGAATGCTCCATAGGTATAGCCTTTGTCTTCTCGCAAATTCATCACCAGACGAGAACCAAAATACCCACCTAATATAGTAGACGCAACCTGCATACCTATAAAGTCGGGGTGCATGCGGTCGAAAAGAACCTTACCAATGCGTATAGCCGATTGCAGAGCATCGGGCTTTTCGATGTGTACTTGTGGCGTAGAGTTTACCTCCTGCGCAGGCTCTTGTGCCATCTCGCCATCGGGCAAAAGCTCGATGATTTTGCTAAGGGCTTCGATGTCGTTTTGCGAAACCTTGCCACTAACTACTGCAAAGAGGTTACCTTTATTATAGTGCTTGGCATAGAAATCCTGCAACATTTGGCTAGTTAGATTATCATACTTTGCCTCATCGGAGATCATACCATAGGGGTGCTTGTCGCCATAAAGTGCATTTGCAAACTTTTCACGAGCCTGAAAATCGACCTTCTCACGCTCAACAGCCAACGCTTGTTTGCGCTTGGTGCGATATGTTGCAAGTTCTTTTTCGCTAAAATGTGGCGAACATATAAGTTTTGTAAACAACTCTAGCGCCTTTTGCGAAAAGTGCCCAAGCGAACAAATTGTCAACACACTATAATCACGGTCGATATTAGCATCGAAATAGATGCCATAAAAATCGAGCATCTCGGCAATATCACGAGCAGTCATGTCGGCTGCCCCCTCGCTTAGCATGTTCACAGTAGCCGAAGCCACAAAAGGAGTGGTTTGATATTTTACGCCTGCCTTAAAGACAAGGCTAAATCTTATTACGTCTTGACTACCCGTGTCGATATATCGAATATCGACCCCCGAAGGGGTTTTGTATGAGATAGCATCTAGCACCTCAACACTACTAGGTATTTTTATTTGGGGTATCTGACTACTATTCGTCATAGCTTTCACTGTTTTTTAGGTATAGAATGGTGGTGCTATTCTCTTTGGTAAACACCTCTCTTGCACACTGAGCCAAATCGGCACACGTAGCTCGGCGGTAAATCTCCACCTCTTTATTAATGATGGATACATCGCCCAGCAGTTCGTAGTATGCAAGGTTCATTGCCTTGTTCATTACGTTTATCTCGCCAAAGACCGTATTAACCTCAAACTTGTTCTTTACCTTTTCGAGTTCGTATTCGCCAACAGCACTATCGTCTTTTAGCGATTCTAGCTCTGCCCACAAAGCCGCTTCGGCACTCTCGACCGAAGTACCTTCGAGCAATTGCCCTGTCATAACAAACAGACCCGGCTCAATATCGCCCATAACATAACCATTCACCGAAGAGAATAATCGGTCACGCTTTACTAGGTTTTGATACATTCTCGACGATGTGCCATTAGATAGCAAATCGGAAATCGTATCGCACAAATAGTATTTTGGGTCGAGCCTTGCTGGCATATGGAATACTATATATATAAGGGATGCCGGAACATCTCGCTTAACTAGCATGCGGCGTGGCTCGGTTTGCACCGGCTCAACTATTTTTTCTCTGGTGATAGGTTCGCCCGCAGGAATATCGCCAAACCATTTTTCGACAAGCCCAAAAATTTCGTCCTCGTCCATGTCGGCCGCCACAGCAACAATACAGTTTTGTGGCTGGTAAAAGCGATCATAAAAATTTTGCACCTCTTCGAGAGTCGCTTCTTTTATGTGCTCGATATTTTTGCCAATAGTAGCCCACTGGTATGGGTGGTGAGTATATGCCAAAGGACGAAGCATTAGCCACAAATCGCCATATGGTTTGTTAAGGTAGCGTTGGTTAAACTCCTCGACAACCACTTTCTTTTGTAGCTCTAGTGTATCGCTGTTTATATTCAGCCCACGCATACGGTCGCTCTCTAGATATAGAGCTGTCTCTATATTGTCCTTTGGTAAGACAATATAGTAGTCGGTATAGTCACTATTTGTATATGCATTATTTTCGCCAGCTGCCATCTGCACTGGAATATCGAAATGTGGTACCGATTTAGTACCCCCAAACATTAAGTGTTCGAACAAGTGGGCAAACCCTGTGCGGTTGGGATTCTCATCCTTTGCACCTACCTTATATATAAGGTTAATGGCAGCCATGGGGGTAGAACCATCACGGTGTGCTAAAATGGTTAGACCATTCGACAGTACCCGTCTTTTATAATTAATCATCTCTTTGTCGTGTTTTAATCTTCACTAATAGCAAAAAAACCCAGAGAGAAGGAATTAACCTTCACTCTTTGATATGGGGAGATAACTAAAAGTAGAGATTGTTGTGTCGTTATTATTAAGGACACTCAAAAATTTAAAACAGCTTCTTACGCTTAAATATTATATAGGTAACCACAAAGGTTATCGCCATTAGCCCTATCGACAACGGATAGCCATACTTTAAACCTAGCTCGGGCATATATTTAAAGTTCATACCATATATACTAGCAATGAGTGTTGGTGGCATAAAGAAGACCGACACCACGGTAAAGATTTTGGTGATGTTGTTCTGCTCTATGTTAATAAGACTCACAGCAGTGTCTTGTAGGTAGTCTAGCCTATCGAGACTAAAATCGGCGTGGCTA
The DNA here is from genome assembly GCA_964370235.1 of uncultured Rikenellaceae bacterium. GTDB lineage: Bacteria > Bacteroidota > Bacteroidia > Bacteroidales > Rikenellaceae > CAYJIL01. The sequence goes on from CAYJIL010000083.1 coordinate 2,974, forward strand.
AGCAGCGAATCAATATCCTTTAGCATCAGCCCTAGCTTTGAGTAGGTATCGTTAGGGAATTTGTCGCTTCGCAAAATACCCGAAACCACCCTCTGTCGGTCGAACACGTTTTCTCGCAAACTCATGCTGTTTTCTTGGAGAATTGCTATGCGACGAAGAATGTCTTTGTCCATTCGCTCCTCCATGGTAATGTGTTTGCTGAGCTGTGCTACTTGACGAGATAGTGCCTCCACCATATCGGCATCGAGGTCGATTCTCACTTCGAGTATCGAAACCAAGATGTGGAAACCAGTGGGGAACATACGGTGGTTGATTTGTAGTTTCTTTGCTGCATCGGCAAAAGTCTTTAGCTCGATTGCACGCTCCGACACCAAAACACCCTCGCTAACCACGAACGAGACTGGTTCTATCGCAAAGCCACTCTCTTCGGTTACCATAAAGTTTGTGTTACAAAAAACTCCCTCCTCGGTTTCTGAATAACGAGAAGAACTCTCAATCTCCTCCATCTGTTGTTGAGTTTGGAGATTTATTTCTAAAAAGTCCTCGACCGCTCTCTTCTCTTTGATGGTTGGTTGAAACATGTCTATCCATAGGATATCGTCATAACCAAGATCCTCAAAGAGCTTAATGTCGGCTCCTCGAACAATTTTATTATATGATTTTAGATATACAGTAAGCATAAGTTACCATTTTAACAAGTTGAATATAGTTGACTCCTGCACACCAAACATCCATAACGGGGCATAGGTGTGACGCTAAAATTAAGATCTAGCTAGTCAACCAACTCCACCACTATCACTAGTTGAGTTTTTTAAGTTGCGAATAAAGAGTTCAAGAACCTCTCTTTTGTCTTTGTTTAAGCCAAACTTAATATTCTTTGTTAAATACTTAATATCTTTGTCATAACACTTGACCCCACGATACTTCTTGACTGCGGCATCAATGTTTGAGACACCAAAACGCAAGCTCTCCTCAAAAGCAGCCAAAATGTTAGGATCAATACCTACTCTTGCAACCCACACAGCAAACACGAATGGCTTACCCGTTAGCTCAATCCAAGCCTCGGCCAAATCATATTCGTAGCTAAAACGGTGACGATGGTCAAAAACCTTATCACCAATCATAAGATAAGCTACACCCTCTTTGTCGGGCGATGCCATTGCAGCATCCTCGAACATGCGCCACTGGGGAGCAATGCCCCACAGGTCACGACAGAGAATCTTAACTAACTCGTTTGAAGTACGTGAGTGTGAATCTAAGTAGATGGTATTTATTTTCTCGATTGGATAGTTTGATAGTAGCTCCACGCTCTCTACTCTACCTTCGGCCGAAATGCAATACGGCGTTACAATTTGGTATGAAGTAAGAGACGGAAGAACACCAACAGGTACAAGTGCAATATCGGCTAAACCGCTAGCAAAGTTGCGTGCACAACTACTTGGCGTATCTAGCAAGAGCTCTGCCGACAAATTTGCATCGGCATATTCCAGACCATACAAAAAGGGTATGGCATTCAGGTATGAAAGTGTCGCTATTTTTACAATTCCCATCATCCATAGGTATTCCCTTAAAGTAAAACAATTGGTCAGCCCAACAAAGTATAAAGGGCTATAAATTAACTCTATATATTAGGGGGAAATTAGGTCTCAACAAGCACCACTTCCCCAAACTCGCTACAAAGGTAAAAATATTTTGTTTATAACCAATTGCCAAATAGAATTAATAAATGGTAGATTTATCGCTATTTTGCACGATAAACATATCAACACATATAACAACAACTTGTAATCAAATGCTTAGGTGATTATTAAAACTCTATCAACAGAGTTATCAACACTCTGTTAAAAACTACAAATTAGTGTTTAGATACAAAGATATTAACATATCAACAATTATTAACACAACTAACAATCAACTAGTTAATATATGCAAAAAACATTATCAACATAGTTATCAACACTCATACCGAATGCACTATAAACTACGTTATAAAAAGCCCGATATTAACATATCAACAATTATAAACACTACTGAAACAGAATAAATTAACACCAAACTAACACGATATAAACAAAGTTATCAACACTTTTAACAACGACTAAACAAAAAATTATATATATTTACATTCATAATAATAATTAACAGCGAATATGAAAATAGCGTTTTTTGGGCTTGGCGGTGTTGGCGGATATATGGCAGCACATATGGCACACCTACACCGAGAGAATAAGGATATTGAATTTTATTTCATTGCTAGAGGTAAACACCTCGAGGCAGTAAAAAAGCAAGGGCTTGAGCTACAACTCGAAGATGGCACAAGTATTGTTGTACACCCAACACTTGCAACCAATAACACTAGCGAATGTCCAAAGATGGACTATGTTGTGTACGCTACAAAGAGTTACAGTATCGAGGAGTCGATAGATCAGCTTGCACAACTTTGCAACGAGCACACGAGCGTAATTACGTTTATGAACGGAGTAGATGGATTCCCCAAATTAAAGGCTGCACTACCGCAGTGCAAAGTGTACGAAGGCTGTGTATATATTTTTAGCTGGATAGAGTCGCCGGGAGTAATTAAAGAGAAAGGAAACTTCTCTAAATATTTTATTGGTAGCAGCGAACCATCGCCCGAGCTAGAGGCGTTTTATATGCTAGCAAAAGATGCACTAAGGAGCATAGAGCTATCGAGCGATATATCAAAGAGAGTGTGGTGGAAATATGGCCGCATTTCGGCTTTTGCTACGGTGACCTGCCACCACAACATTACCAGTGGCGAGGTTAAAGATACACAAGCATACCTAGAGGAGTACACCAATCTAACAAAGGAGTATGTGTCAATAGCTGTGGCAATGGGAATGATAGAGGACGATGGCGCAACACTAGAGGGCAACTTGCAAATGCTCGAAATATCGCCCGCCTCTGCCACTTCGTCAATGCAACGAGACTACCACGCTGGCAAGCAGTGCGAGCTAGAGTCGCTAACGGGTTATATATCGAAAAAGGGCAAGGAGCTTGGCATCCCTACCCCAACCTATGACAAAGCATACCAAGATATGCTAAAGGGGCAAGTGATAGGCTAGGCGCAAAGTGCCGTTTGCCACCTTTACCACACCACAATACACAAAACCATGAGCGAGGATAGCTTTCTGCATTAGAAGGTTATCCTCGTGTGTGTCTACACGAAAATCGCACGATAATTCTTGGCAGCGATCCTTTGCCCAATCAAATACAAGGTTGGCAATACCACGCACACTACCATCGCTAGCAATGCGATGCACAACGCCATACTCTTTGTCGTTTAGCCACTCACCATTCATAATTGCAGGATAGGTGGGATCTTCGCCAAACAGCAGCGCAAAGGTTGCAACAATTACACCATCTTTTTTTATGATGTAGCTGCCACCATGGGCAATATCATTTTCGAGACTAGAGACAGCAGGGTAATCGTCGCCCCACTGGCTAGCGTTACCGTTTGCTCTCATATATTTTTTTGCAGCCTCAAAGATCTCTAACATTCGGGGAATGTCGCTAATTGTTGCTCTCTCGATTATCATAATTCTTTCTTTTATTTTTCATAAATAAAACTAAAAATAGCATACTCACTAGTGCTGCTATTCCCACCGACAAATTATAGCCTAGTGCCAAACCTTCGGGCGCATAACAAATGTAGGTTATACACACCATGCTCATAAACAGAGCAGGAATAAGCGATATGATGTATGCCTTGCCACGATTGCTAAGATACACAGTAATTGCCCACAGTGTAAAGACAGCGAGCGTTTGGTTACTCCACGCAAAATATCGCCACAAGACAGAGAAGTCGAGCTGCAAAATAGCTAGTGTAGCTGCAAAAACAGGAATGGTAATCATTAGCCTGCTAGAGATAGATTTTTGCTCCATCTTAAAAATATCGGCTATCATCAATCGCACCGAACGTAACGCAGTATCACCCGAAGTGATGGGAGCAAACACAACACCTAGCATAGCAAGCAAGCTACCAAAACCACCCAACCAACTAGTGGTGATTTGGTCGACAATAACTGCTGCATTATTGCCATTTTGTGCAAGTGCATCGTTTAGCCCATCTATCGAACCATAAAAGCTAGAAGCTGCTGCCGCCCATATCAAAGCTACAATTCCCTCGGTTACCATTGCACCATAAAATATTCGGCGACCATATTTTTCGTTAGTCATACAACGAGCCATCATAGGCGATTGTGTGGCATGAAAACCCGATATTGCACCACATGCAATAGACACGAACATCATTGGAAAGATTGGCAGGTTGTTGGGGTGACTACCCTCGCCCATTTGTGTTAACTCGACAATTGGAGCGTCATACACAAACAGCGAAACCAATACTCCTGCTGCCATAAACAAAAGAGCAACACCAAAGATGGGGTATATACGCCCAATGAGCTTGTCGATTGGGAGCAAAGAGGCTAGCAAATAGTAAACAAAGATAGCAACAACCCACCCCATACGAGGCATCATGTCGCCACTAACAAGCGTTAGCAAATCGGCAGGCCCCGAAACAAAAACCGCACCCACAAGAATTAACAAGAATACCGACACTCCTCTCATGAGTTGTTTGACGGGTAGCCCTAATTGCTGCCCCACAATCTCGGGGAGACTAGCACCACCTTCTCTAATAGAGATCATGCCTGCCAAAAAATCGTGCATAGCACCTGCAAAAAGAGTGCCCAAAACAATCCAAATGAAAGCACTAGGCCCATATACGATACCCATTACAGCACCAAAAATGGGGCCAAGTCCAGCAATATTCAAAAACTGAATTAAGAACAGCCGCCACCATGGCATAGCAATGTAATCGATGCCATCGGGCTGGGTAATAGCAGGGGTCTTGCGGCTAGAGTCAACACCAAAGACACGTTCACAAAAGGCACCATATACAAAATAACCTATAACGAGCACTAAAAGAGATACTAAAAACGAAACCATAATGTGTAATAAACAAAATTTGAGTGCCACAAAATTATAAAAATAAATTATCTTTGCGCCATATTCTGCCTACAATCAGAATTAGTTTGGTTTGAATTAAATACAAAACTATCATAAAATGAGAAAAAAAATTAACAACTTTCTTCTTTCGGCAGCTACTCTACTAGCTCTAGCCTCGTGCGCTAGCCAAGCAGAGAGTACGCTTGTGACCGACTACACCAAGTATGTCGATCCACACATTGGAACTGGTGCACACGGCCACGTTATCATGGCTGCAAATGTGCCTTTTGGCTTTGTTCAACTAGGCCCATCGAGCATTCCCGAAGAGGAGTGGGACTGGACTTCGGGTTACCACATTTCGGACACAACAATCATTGGTTTTAGCCACACACACCTTTCGGGTACTGGTATTGGCGACCTTTTTGACGTTACGCTTATGCCTGTTACGGGCGAAGTTAAGCTAGAGCGTGGTGTAGAGAACGACCCTAACTCGGGCATGTGGTCATACTTTACTCGCAAAAACGAGGAGGCACGTGCTGGATACTACAAAACTCACCTTGACAGATTCGACATAGGTGTAGAGCTAACAGCAACCGAGCGTGTAGGTATCCACCGCTATAACTTCCCACAAGGGGCAAAAGATGCAGCGGTTATGATGAACCTAGTGAATGGTAGCTGTTGGGACGACCCAGTTATGTGTAGCATCGAGGCTATTAGCGACACAGAGTTTGCAGGTAAGCGTTACTCTACGGGTTGGGCTAACGACCAAAGACTATACTATGTAATGGAGTTCTCACGCCCAGTTACATCGTATGAGCTATACGACGACCAAACTGCTGTTAAAGGCAGCAGAGTTGAGGCAGATAGCGTATATGGCCGCTTTAATTTTGATATGTCAAAAGAGAGCGAACTGCTTGTTAAGGTTGCATTCTCGGCAGTTAGTATCGAGAACGCAAGAATGAACCTAAAGGCAGAGGCTGCCGATTGGGATTTTGACACAAAGGTGGCAGAGGCTGACGCTAAGTGGCAAAAAGAGCTATCTCGCATTCAGATTGCAACAAATGACGAGAGCATAAAAGAGATATTCTATACAGCTATGTACCACACAATGGTTGCTCCATCGGTTTATTGCGATGTTAATGGCGACTACCGTGGTTCAGACATGAAGATATACAAAAATGCCGACTATGTAAACTACACAACATTCTCGCTTTGGGATACATATCGTGCAGCACACCCGCTTATGACCATCATACACCCCGAAAAGGTGGACGATATGATTAACACTATGCTTAACATTAACGACCAACAAGGCAAACTACCTATCTGGCACCTAATGGGTTGTGAGACAGATTGTATGAAGGGTAACCCGGGTGTAATTGTTGTTGCCGATGCACTTGTGAAAGGTTTTGATGGTTTTGACCACAAACGTGCACTAGATGCAATGGTTAAATCATCGATGCTTGATATTAGGGGTATGGATCTTTTGAAAAAGCACGGATATATTCCTAGTGATTTATACAACGAGTCAATTGCCGAGTGTATGGAGCTTGCAATTGCAGATGCTTCTATTGCTAAAGCGGCTGCAAAACTAGGCGACAAAGAGACAGCAGATTACTTTGCAAAGCGTTCTAAGTCATATAGCTATTACCTAGACCCAGAGACTAAGTTTATGCGTGGTCGTTTCGAGGATGGCTCGTGGAGAACTCCATTTGACCCATACTTTGCAAACCATACTACATCGGATTACACCGAGGGTAACGCTTGGCAATATACATGGATGGTACCTCACGATTTAGAGGGTCTTACATCGCTTATGGGTGGTGCAGACAGCCTAGTTGCTAAACTAGACTCTACTTTTGAGGCAGATACTGAGCTAGATGCCGAGGCATCTGTTGATATGAGTGGTCTTATTGGCCAGTACGTACACGGAAACGAGCCTAGCCACCACGCTGTATATTTTTACACAATGCTTGGCAGACCCGAAAAGGCAGCAGATCGTCTACGTGAGATCATGACTACGCTATATACTATCGAGCCAGACGGTATTTGTGGTAACGAAGATGTTGGCCAAATGTCGGCATGGTATATCCTGTCGTCTATGGGCTTCTATCAGGTAGACCCAGCCGATGGCCGCTACTACTTTGGTACACCAATCGTTGACGAGGCTCGCCTAGATGTTGGCAATGGTAAAACATTCACTGTAAAGGCACTGGGCAATTCGGCAGAGAATCGTTATATACAGAGCATCACGCTTAATGGCAAACCTCTTAACACATCATTTGTAACCTATGCCGATATTATGGCAGGTGGCGAAATGGTGTACACTATGGGTTCGACTCCAGCAGTTTGGTACTAGTAAAATGTCTTTGTAGGAGATATTTTTATAAATTTATAAA
>CAYJIL010000084.1:0-10262 GCA_964370235.1 uncultured Rikenellaceae bacterium
TACCGCTCATTTTATTCGTAGAGCTAAGGGTGAAGTGCATTGTTGTAAATGCTAAATACACTTATATTGCACGAATATAGTCGGCAACTCTCTCCATTAACCAGCGAGGAGTAGAGGTAGCACCACAAATACCTACGCTCTTGGCACCTTCAAGCCAGCTAAGGTTTATGTCTTCGCTATCTTCGATTGTGTATGAACATGGGTTTGCGCTGCGGCATACGTTATATAACGCTTTGCCGTTCGAGCTCTCTTTACCCGTAACGAATAAAATAACATCAAATCTCTTTGCAAATTCGATTAGATGTGGGTTTCGGTTCGAAACACGCCTACAAATGGTGTCGAATATCTTAATATCGCCACTCTCTACCATTGCACCGTTTTGCTCAATTATCACAGCCTTTACTCTCTCGAATAGTTCGAGGCTCATGGTCGTTTGTGATAGCAGGTGTAGTGGGCGGTTAAAATCTACATTCTCTATAAGCTCCTCGACACTCTCAACTATAATTGCGCTGTTTTGGCTCTGTCCATTAAGCCCTACTACTTCGGCATGGCCATGCTTGCCTAGTATTACCACTTGCCCACCGATCTCTTGCATTTTTGTGTAGGAGTCCTTTACACGGCGTTGTAGGTGTGCCACTACGGGGCATGTTGCATCAATTACGTTAATAGAAAGGCTACTTGCCTTGTCGTATGTTGTGGGAGGTTCGCCATGAGCACGAATAAAAAGCGTTTGCCCACCAAGCGAGTCAATATCGGAGTGTGTTACCGACACAAATCCCAAGCCTTTGAGCCTTTCGACCTCTACTCTATTGTGCACAATATCACCAAGCGAATATACCTTGCCTAGCCTGCTTAGTGCTGCTTCGGCCTTTTCGATAGCTGTTACGACCCCAAAGCAAAAGCCCGACTTATCATCAATCTCAACTACCATAATTTTTTATATTAGTGTTGCTAGTTTTTGGTCAAACCACTCCATTTGCTGCTCGACACTCATGTTGCTATTGTCTAGTAGCAGGGCATCATCGGCCCTTTTGAGTGGGCTCTCTGCTCTGTTCTCGTCGTTATAATCACGAGATTCGATATTTGTTTTAATATCCTCTAGTGATACGCTCTCGCCCTTTGCCGTTAGCTCGTCATAGCGTCTTTGTGCTCTTACATCTACAGATGCGGTCATATATATTTTGAGTTCGGCATTAGGGAATACCACTGTGCCAATATCACGGCCATCCATCACCACACCGCCGCTCTGGCCCATCTTTTGTTGCATAGCAACCAAAAAATGGCGCACAGCTGCAATTGCGCTCACTTGACTTACATAGCTGCTCACTTGTAGCCCACGAATTTGTGACTCTACATTCTGGCCATCAAGCACCACTTCGCTCTTTCCGCTAGCTTGGTTAAACTCAAAGGCAAGTGATAGCGACTCTAGCGACATTTCAATGGCTGCTTGATCTATCGACTTGTCGTTTATATAACCCATGTTAAGTGCATGCAGGGTAACTGCACGGTACATCGAACCTGTGTCAATGAATAGGTAGCCAAGGCGTTTTGCAATGGCCTTTGCAAATGTGCTCTTCCCACATGAGGAGTGCCCATCAATTGCTATTGTAATCTTTTTCATTTGATTATATGTTATCGAGTGAGTTAATTATTGCACCTACAACCGCACTAGCTCCCAGTAGCAGAATTGCAATGCCTGCTGTCATATTAAGGTATAGTAGGTGGCGAGGGCGAAATCGTTTACGAAGTAAATTCACCGTAAATGTAAGCGAGAACCACCATATCGAGCAGCCTAGGGCTACGCCAAAAATGGTGATTAACGGAGATAGTATTCCTCCGCTATTTTTAATGCCAAAAGTGGCAAATAGAGTTACAAATACAAGTATAAATGCTGGGTTTGTGAGCGTGAGTAACAAAACCGAACCATAGTCCTTAACCAAGCTGCGCTCGTTTTTTGTACGTCGTCGAATGATTACCTTCTTGCGAGAGCTGTATATCTGAGCACCCACCACCGAGAGAACAGTACCCCCCACAATGGTGAATATAGTCATGTGTGACTCAATTAGCGAGGTTACCATAGACAAAAAGAACATGGCCACAATTGCAAAGATGGTATCGGCGGTTGCTGCTCCTAGTCCCGACACAAAACCCGTGCGTAAATCGTTGTTCAGCGTTCGCTGTACACACAATACACCCACTGGCCCAAGCGGAATCGAGGCAGTGATACCAACCAAAATACCTAATATAAGTTGCGATAAATACATCTTAAATATAACTAATTTAACCCACAATTGCGGATACTAAGAGCCACTAAAGCCCCCTCTATGTAGCGCTAGGTCTTTTTTACATACTGTTAAGACCAACTTCCTTAGCCTACTTTTTGTGCTCTCGATGAGAATCGAACTCATATCTTAGGAACCGGAATCCCAAATTTTATCCATTAAACTACAAGAGCCATACTCTCACCCCTAGCTTGAGGGGCGAGTGCGAAACTACAAAGATAGCAATATTTTCTCTTAAATTTTGCATTTATGCCCAAAGGCATTGCCAAATTCTCGGCTAATATAACTTTTGCTCCTGCCACACACATGGCTAGAGATTGTGGTTGCTTGTTTTAGTGCTCTCTCTATCAAAGAGCAAGATAATTGGTCTAAATTGTTACACTGTGCTTGTGCCTCTAGTAGCGAGTATATAAATCCTGCATTAAAATTATCGCCTGCCCCTATCGTATTCACTACATCTACTCGTTTTGTCGCTACTTTTATGCTCTTGTCGTGGTGCATATAGCAGTTTGTGCCCTGCTTTTGGGTATATAAAATATGTTTGTCTTTGAGCAGTGGTAGTAGCTGGGTAGGCGATTCAATACCAAATATATTTGCAAAATCTTCGTCACTACCCCTTACAACGTGGCTAAGTGCTATGTTTTCCATATAGCTATCCATTTGTAGAAGTGCCTTATTTTTGTCTCTCACGTTTGGGTCGTAATATATGGTTGCGCCTTTTGCCCTTGCGCTTTTGAGCAAGTGTAGCAAATTGTCTCGCTTTGCGCTATCTACCGAGTATGACGAGCTAAAGAGCACTATATCGCCACTTTTAAAGCACGGAGCCTCTACCACCTCTATGGGGTTATTGTCTCTATAAAAAGTGTAGCTTGCATCGCCTTGTGTGTCTATGTGTGCTATTGCAATCGAGGTGCGAGGGTTTGAGCGTCTGTCAATAAGGCTACAATCAATCCCTTCGCCTGTGAGAACCCTAACTGCATCGTCGCCTAGGGCATCTTTGCCACAATCGCTTATTAGCGAAACGCCAGCACCTAGCCTAGCTAGCGATATTGCGCTATTGACAACCGATCCCCCTACACTAGACGATGTTACTTTACCCTGCATAAAGGTAATATCATAGGTAATTTGCCCAATGGCATAGACTCTTGGCATAGCTTAATTGTTTTGTTGATTACTAATTATTAAGTTTTTGTGTGAACTAGGCTGCAAAAATAGCAAAATAGAATATAAAATATGATATTTTTAGCAAAAATGGTGTAATTACATGACAAATTTAAACATTAGGTCTTGCACTTATCAAAAAAAATTCTATATTTGTCTATCGATACTAATTACAAACTAATACCTGAAACAATTATGGCAATAAAAAGAGTATATTTTTTTGGCAACAAAACAGCAGAGGGTGACGGACAAATGAAAGAGATGCTTGGTGGCAAAGGTGCCAACCTAGCAGAAATGAACCTTATAGGAATACCCGTTCCTCCTGGTTTTACAATAATAACCGATGTATGTGATGAGTACTACAAGATAGGTGCCGAACTAATCAGAGAACTTTTAAAGAAAGAGGTGCTAGCTTCGATGAAACGCATCGAGCAAATTATGGGCGCAACCTTTGGCTCAAACGAGAATCCGCTACTAGTGTCGGTTCGCTCTGGTGCAAGAGTGTCGATGCCCGGTATGATGGATACTATTCTAAACCTAGGACTAAACGATCAAGCAGTTGAGGCAATTGCTCGCAAATCAAACAACGAGAGATTTGCGTGGGATTCATATCGCCGCTTTATTCAAATGTATGCAGGTGTGGTAATGGGCATGAAAGGCATGGAGATGGACGACCACGACCCATTCGAGCATATAATCGACCAAATAAAAGAACAAAAAGGTGTAGAGAACGACACCGATCTAACGGCAGACGACCTAAAAGAGATGGTTGTTAGGTTTAAGGCCTTGGTGCTTGAGAGATGTGGTGCCGAGTTCCCGTCCGACCCTTGGGAACAGCTATGGGGTGCAATATGTGCCGTGTTTGATAGCTGGATGAACGAGCGTGCTATACTCTATCGCCAAATGAACCGCTACCCAGCTGAGTGGGGAACAGCAGTTAATGTGCAAGCGATGGTGTTTGGTAACATGGGCGATAACTCTGCAACTGGTGTTGCATTCACTCGTGATGCCTCTACGGGCGAGAATATATTTAATGGCGAGTACCTAATTAACGCACAGGGCGAAGATGTTGTGGCGGGTATTCGTACACCACAAGAGATTACCCTAGAGGGTTCACGCCGCTGGGCACAACTTCAGAATGTGAGCGAAGAGGTGCGTGCAGCCGAGTTCCCATCGCTAGAGGAGGCTATGCCCGAGGCATTTGATGAGCTAATATCTATCGAAAAACACCTAGAGGCATATTTTAAAGATATGCAAGACATAGAGTTTACTATACAAGATGGTAAGCTGTGGATGCTACAAACACGTAGTGGTAAGCGCACAGGTGCTGCCATGGTACGCATGGCAATGGAGATGCTAGACGAGGGGCTTATCGACGAAAAAACAGCTGTGCTTAGGGTTGAGCCTAGCAAGCTAGACGAGCTACTACACCCAGTATTTGATGCCGATGCTATAAAGAGTGCACAAGTAATTGCAAAGGGTCTACCTGCTTCGCCGGGTGCTTCTACGGGGCAAATCGTATTCTTTGCCGATGATGCTCAAAGTTGGGCAGCCGAGGGCAAAAAGACAATCCTTTGCCGTGTCGAAACTTCGCCCGAAGACCTTAAAGGCATGGTCGAGGCGGCTGGTATCCTAACAGCTCGTGGTGGTATGACCTCACACGCTGCCGTTGTGGCAAGAGGTATGGGCAAGTGCTGTGTGTCGGGTGCTGGTAGTTTGAATATAGATTACAAGAACCGAACAGTTACTTGTGGTGATTTAGTTTTGCGTGAGGGTGATTGGATTTCTATTAACGGATCAACCGGCGAGGTATATCTAGGCCAAGTGGCAACACGTGCAGCCGAGCTATCGGGCGATTTTGATAAGCTAATGAAACTTTCAGACGATTATGCATATCTAACAGTGCGTGCAAATGCCGATTCGCCACGTGATGCTCGCCAAGCAATTGAGTTTGGTGCACGAGGTATTGGTTTGTGCCGTACCGAGCATATGTTCTTTGAGGATGACAGAATTAAGGTAATGCGTGAGATGATTCTTGCATCAGACGAGCAAGGTCGTCGCCGTGCTCTCGACAAGCTATTGCCTATGCAAAGAGAAGATTTTCAAGGGCTGTTTGAGGTGATGAACGGTTACCCCGTAACTGTACGCCTGCTCGATCCACCACTACATGAGTTTGTACCACACTTCGAGAAAGAGCAAAAAGAGATGGCTACCGAAATGGGGCTAACCTTTGAGCAAATTAAAGATAAGGTAGAGTCGCTTGTTGAGGTAAACCCAATGCTTGGCCATAGAGGTTGCCGTTTGGGTAATACCTACCCCGAGATAACACAAATGCAAACTCGTGCACTGCTAGAGGCTGCGCTCAATGTTAAAAAACGTGGTATTCCGGTAACAGTAGAGATTATGGTGCCTTTGGTGGGTAATCACAAAGAGCTACGCTACCAAAAAGAGATAATTGAGAAGATAGCAAAAGAGCTATTTGTTGAGTATAACCAAAGCGTTAACTACACGGTTGGAACTATGATCGAGGTACCTCGTGCTGCTGTAACAGCAGGTGAGATTGCCGAGTATGCCGACTTCTTCTCGTTTGGTACAAACGACCTAACGCAAATGACACTTGGTTTCTCTCGTGACGATGTGTCTAAGTTCCTGCCCGAGTATATTCGTCGTGGTATCCTCAAGCAAGACCCGTTTGAGTACCTAGACGTTAAGGGTGTTGGACAGCTTATTCGTGAAGCCATTTTCAAAGGACGCCAAGTAAGAGAAGAGCTTAAATGTGGTATCTGTGGCGAACATGGTGGTGAGTCCTCTTCGGTAGAGTTCTGTCACTATGCAGGTATGAACTATGTGTCATGCTCGCCATTTAGAGTCCCAATTGCTCGTTTGGCTGCTGCTCATGCTGCTATTAAGCAGGGCTTTAGTATTAAAGCGTAACTGATAGTACATCTTACTACCTCTACCTCTCAAGCAGTGAGGTAGAGGTTAGTACATTTTACTGCCCCTCCCCTTGCGACAATGATGGTCGTATGTTAATATACTTTATACTTTAGCTTACGGCGAGGAGAAATACCAAATGTGTTTCTCCTCGCCAAGCTTTAGTTCTGCGATTTTTGCTAGCACATTATACAAAGCAAAATTGCTAACTTCTTTCCAAACATATACACCAGCTACACAACAATCAACAAACTACCCCATATCACATTTAAAATGCGTGCATAAACTATATTAAAATCCTAATTGTTTATGTATGATAGCTAGTTAAATTACCACATAAGCACCTTTTTTGCCTCAAACAGAATTGCTAACCCCAATAACGCTCAACAGTAGTGTTTGTGAATATAAATACTTAATATGAAAAAGATCCTATTAATATTTTTCTTGTTTGCAAGTTATTTCGTAGTTGCACAACCTAGGTCAAACTACAAATGTATATATCAGCTCGATATACTTAGTGATACCATAAAAGGCGAATATATGCGCAAAGAGCTCTATGTTGTTCAGATTGGTGACAACGTAACCAAGGGCTTTACATATCAGAAATTTTATAACGACTCTCTTGCTAAAAATAATCCTAAATTATATCACAAGTTACGTAGATTGGACAATGAAAGGTTATTTGACGAAATGCCTGGCAAAAGTAGGGAGCAATTTGTTCGAGATGCAATGAACACTCCTTTTAACGATGGAGGCTTTTCATCTGTTGTGTATAAAGATCGAGCCCAAAATGAGATGATAGTTACCGATGTTATCTTAGCGATAAATAATATTGATATCTATTATGAGGATAGTATTGCACCACAAAACTGGCAAATACTAGGCGACACTACAACTATACTCGGTTATCAATGTCAAAAAGCAATATGTGATTACAGAGGTCGCCATTTTATAGCTTGGTTTACTACCGAAATACCCATTAGCGAAGGTCCTTATAAGTTCTGGGGATTGCCAGGTTTGATTACTAGATTACATGATAGCGAAAAACACTACAATTTTGAACTTCTTGGATTTCATCAAACCCAAGAACCTATTGAGTTTGAGATAACAAAAGAGATGAGGAAAGTAGATCGAATAAAATTCTTGAACATTAATCATGGAGATGAAAAAGATAAGATTAGTAAAATGCAGTTTGGAGATACAGAGCTAAATCTTCAACGCAGCGAACCATATATAGCTACATATGATAATATAGAAAGAGATTATAAATAGTGACCTATGAGTAGAATTATATTACTAACCCTATCATTAGTATTATATATTTCATCTGCCCTAGCGCAAAATATATCGTTATCGGGAAGAGTTGTTGATGAAAATAATCAACCTTTGCACGGTGCACAGATATTGCTGAAAGAGAGATCAGAAACCAAAATTTTGGATTTTGCTGTATCCTCCAATAATGGAGGCTTTGCATTTAATAATATGATAAGTGCGGTTAGTATTGATTCGTTAGTACTAGAGTTTTCGTATATTGGGTATGCAAGAAAACAGATTGCTGTTTCTCACAACAACAACAAGGAGATTTTAGTAAAACTCGACCCAAGAGGTATGAAAGTTAAGGAGGTTGTTGTAAATATAAAGGATATAGTACAAAAAAAGGATACTATCGTATATCGAGTCGACTCGTTTGCCTCTATTGAGGACAGAACCATAGGCGATGTGTTAAAAAAGATGCCCGGAGTTGAGATAATGGATAGCGGAGCAATAAAGTATCAAGGCAGAGAGATTTCTAAATTCTATATTGGAGGCTCAGATATGCTTGGTGGGCGTTATGGGCTTGCAACAAACAACATCTCGCACGAAGATGTACATAGGGTTGAGGTAATGGAAAACCACCAATCTATTAAGGCAATCGAAGATATTAGTTTTTCTGATGCAACGGCCATGAACATAGAGCTTAAAGAGAGTGCAAAGGTTCGTTGGGCAGGAACGGCAAAAGTTGGTGGAGGATTCCCCGACTTGTGGGTTGGGGAACTATTTGCTATGCGCTTTAAGAAGTCGTTTCAAACCATGAACAGCTACAAAACAAATAATAGCGGTGGTGATTCGTTTGATTTTACTCAGTTTTTTTCATTTACTGATTTTGGAACAACCATGGGTGGTAGTTCGCTTAATAACTATATTAACATAGCTCCCACAACCTCTGGCGATATTGGTGCACATCGTTCTAACTTTAACAAAACTCACAATGTAAGTTCAAATAGTCTATTCAAGCTAAAAAATGGATATGACTTAACAACAGAGCTTATAGCCACTCACGAGCGAAAAGAGTCTGACTTTACAGCTAAAACAACCTATTATCTACCCGATGGTGATATTAATGTTGAGGATAAGATAGAGATTGCAAATTCATTAACCCAATCGGTGTCTGGAAATATTCGATTAAAGGCTAACGAAAATAATCTTTATATGAATAATAATCTTGATTTTAGCTACAAGCAAACCTCTACCGATATTGGCATAGATGGAACATTTGCAAACGTGCAAAATGGAGAGAATATAAGGTATAATATTAAAAACGATTTTGATATACTTAAGCGTAAAGGCGATAAAGTATTTACATATCGTTCAAGTATAGGTTTTTCGTCGCTACCTCAGCAACTAACCGTTACAAAAGAGGGCGAAGAGTCGGTTAATCAGGATATTAATCTGTCGTCTTTCCATTTTAATAATTCTTATGACTATTCGATAGGTATAGGTAAATTTAGGTTATCTGCACCTATAAATTTGAATTACAGCTATCGTGATATAACAAATAGTTTTGATGGCGAAACCAACCAGATGACTACTAATAAATTACATATAAATACAACTCCATCGTTTAAGTATGATTTCAATAGTTTCGTTCTTGATATTAATGCTAATCTCTATTATCAACCCATGAATGTTGGAGGTGATTGGCATAATATATATGGGGTAAACCCACGAGCTAGCATGACATATATTGCATCTCCGACACTAAAACTTAGAGCTAGTGGAAGTTATGTAAATGGAATGCCCGACGAGAGTAGGTTTTTCGATGGGTATATTATGAGCAATTATCGAAATTTGAGCCTCGGTTATCTCGGTATGCAGACAGGCTATTCGACTGTCGCATCCACAGCGATAGAATACAAAGATGTACTTAAATCTCTATTTGCAAATATTAACTTTAGCTACTCAAAAGGCAAAGAGGAGCGTATATCGGCACAAGATTTTGAAGATGAATACATAGTAAGTTATTATATACCCGGTGAGCAAGAGTACCAAGCCATAATGCTATATGGCAGTGTTGGTACTAATATTGATGTATTTAATAGTACAATTACCCTTTCGCCTATGTTTCTCAAAAATAGATCGACTATAGTACGTAATTCCGAGAGCTTACCCTACGATTCAGAAAGTTACAGTGCCAGATTAGCGATCAGTTCAGAGATACGACACAACCTAACATTTACATATAGTGGTAATGTGGCCTATAATAAATTTCGTAGTAATTCCGAGGCGGACTACTCTTCTATTTCGAGGTATTCACAAAAGATGAAACTTAGCTACGCTCCAATAAAAAAGATACAGTTAAGTTATGGCTTTGAACATTTTTGTAATGAATTGCAAACCGATGAATTTAAAAATTTCTTCTTCTCAGATATATCGGGGTCTTATCTATGGGGTAAACGCACAGAGCTAACCCTCTCTGTAAAGAACATTTTTGATGAAAATTATTACTCGTATTTTACCGAGAGTGATTTAAGTAGCTTCTATCGAAGTTATAAAATACGACCAAGAAATATTCTCGTTGAGTTTATGCATAGGTTTTAATTAATGAGTTAGCTATTTACTACCTCT
>CAYJIL010000085.1:0-10154 GCA_964370235.1 uncultured Rikenellaceae bacterium
GATGTAGTAAAGTGTATTACCGTTGACCGTCACCACCGTGAGGGAGGTAGTAAAGTGTACTACCGTTGACCGTCACCACCGTGAGGGAGGTAGTAGAGCGTACTACCGCTGACCGTCACCACCGTGAGGGAGGTAATTAAATATACTACCCCACAAAAAAACCATTACTTAATAGAATAAATTATCCTTACCGAACCACTAACAACAACATCATCAAAATCTAACGAAATCATATCAGCAGCCTCGCTATAAGCACCTTTACTCATAAGGCGATTACTAATATTGCCACCCGATGTGTAATCATTAATCACCAACACCTGACCAAGCTCTACACCAGCCGCTTGAGCAAGAGTAGCCGCTTTCTCATAAGCAGATTTAACAGCCAATGCACGTGCTCTCTTAGTAATCTCCTCTTTTTGTGAAAGGTCGGTAGAAGTTACGTTAGCATTAGATATACCTGCATTATCAAGAGCCGAAAACACATCCTGCACCTTCGAAATATCGGTTACTTTAAGCGTATATTTGCGCACCTGACCACTCTCTTTGCGCTTAATATAAGTGCTAGAAATGCGATCTACCGTCAAGTCCTTTTCGACATCGATACCAACGCCCGAAATTGCCGAATACATCTTCTTTTGTGCAGCATCGATACCGCTCTTTATTGCAGCATCATCCTCATCAATTGTAATAGAGATATATGCTATATCGGGAGTAGTCTCGATAGTGCTACCACCAGTTACCTCGATATAACGCTCACCCTTGTATAGCTCCTGTGCCGATAGCGACATAAGAGATAGAGATGCAAAAATTGCTAAAATAAATCTTTTCATTGTAAACAAATTAATTATTAACCTACAAAGCCGATTCGTCCTCTTTAACAGCAATATCTGACGCCGATACATCGGCACCCCACGAATCCTTAGAGTATGACGTTAGTGGATTTGCGCTAGCTGCTAGGTGATTTGCACGATTGCGGTAAATATCTACTGCAGCATAAATAGCCGAACGCAACGATGCCTCATCGGCCTCGCCTTTGCCAGCAATATCATAACCAACACCATGTGCTGGAGATGTACGCACAACATTCAAGCCCGAAGTAAAGTTCACGCCACCATCACGAGCAATTGCCTTAAACGGAATAAGGCCTTGATCGTGGTACATAGCAAGCACAGCATCAAATTTCTCATACCCACCTTTTGCAAAGAAACCATCTGCCGAGAATGGACCAAAGGCATAAATGCCCTCTTGTTTAGCAGTTGCTATGGCAGGAATGATGGTTGTTTGCTCCTCGGAGCCTAGCAAGCCCTCATCGCCTGCGTGTGGATTAAGACCCAAAACAGCAATGCGAGGATTTGTAATTGCAAAGTCACGCACAAGGCTCTCTTTCATTAGCTTTAGCTTAGACAAGACAGCCTCTTTTGTAATTAGCGATGGTACATTTGCAAGTGGCTCGTGAATAGTCACAAGACCCACTTTTATGTTCTCGCTCACCATAAACATTAGCGGCTCGCCCTCAAACTCCGAAGTTAGTAGCTCGGTATGACCTACAAACTTGAACTCTTCGTTTTGAACATTGCTCTTGTTTATTGGACAAGTTACTAGCGCATCGATTTTACCCTCTTTCATATCGGCAATAGCAGCCGAAAGAGCAGCAATAGCATACTGCCCTGCCTGAGGAGTAGATTTACCAATATCTATCTTTACCGATTCGCTTATACAGTTAATAATATTTACACCCTTTGGCAAGGCATCGTCTGCCGAACGCACTACATTAAACGAAGTAGATTCGCTAGTTACGCCCTCTCTCTTGAAAGCCCCTGCAACCTTATTGCTACCATAAATAATGGGAGTAAAAAGTTCGCTCATGCGATTATCGCTAAACAATTTTAACAATAATTCGTAATTTACACCGTTAATATCACCGTGGGTGATACCTATTTTTAGTTTTCTATCAGACATATTTTTATTAGAATTTCGCAAATTTGTATTAATCACATTTCTCGGTGTATCGAGAAAAAACAAGGGGGATATATAGCTATAACATGCTATTTTTTACCCCTAATAAGAGCCAAAGATACTTTTTTTTAGGAATATTTCACCAATTATTTAACTTTTTATGTTGATTTAAACTACAAAATCATATCTTTGTCTTAGAAAAATGAAGAAAAAAAAGAAGTAAAAATTTTAAAAACACATAAACTATGAAAGCAAACTACAAACTCCAGACAGGAGGCGGGTTAATAGAGGGTATCGAAGCCACAGAAATCGTTACCCGATATGAGCAAATACCAACAACAGTACTTGGCAGTGCAGACGAGGGTTTCGACTACATTGCAGATCAGGTAGCTGAGGCAATCAATAAATCGAGCTCAAGCTCTAAACCATTCGTGCTAGGACTATCAACTGGTAAGTCGCCAATTGGCATTTATGAAAGACTAGTTGAGCTATGCAACGAAGGCAAAGTGAGCTTCAAGAATGTAGTAGTATTCTCGCTAGATGAGTACTATCCGGTTAACGAGGATTCACCAATTACTCGTGGCCGTGACATGAATAATATGCTACTTAGCCACATTGACATACCAGCAGAGAACATACATACTATCAAAGGAGATATACCAAAAGAGAATATCACCGAGTATTGTCGTGACTATGAAGCTAAAATTGCTAGCTATGGTGGTATAGACCTTATGCTGCTAGGCGTAGGCCCAGAGGGACAGATTGGTTTTAACGACCCAGGCACATACCACAACACAAAGACTCGCTTTGTAGCAATTAGCAACAAGGCATCAAAGATGCTAGCTTCGACATTCTACGGGCTAGAGAATGTTCCTAAGCGTGCCATTACGATGGGTATCTCGACTGTTATGTCGGCTAAAAAGGTAGTATGCTTTGCATGGAGCGAGGAGAAGAGCGCAACTATGGCTACTGTAATTGAGGGCAAAATAGACCCTTCTATTCCAGCTACAATTCTACAACAGCACCCAAATTGCGAGATTGTAATTTCGGAGGATGTTGCAGCACTTCTAACAAGATTTAATACTCCTTGGATGGTAGGTACTTGTGAGTGGACAGACAAGTTTATTCGCAAGGCAGTTCTTTGGCTTTGTGACAAGACTAAAAAGCCAATCCTTAAGCTAACATACCAAGACTATATTGATAATTCGCTAGGTCAGCTAATCGACAACTTTGGCGATTACTCATCGGTGAACATTAAAGTATTCAACGACTTACAGCACACTATTTCGGGATGGCCAGGTGGTAAGCCAGATGTAGACGATAGCACTCGTCCAGAGCGTTCGACTCCATTCCCTAAGCGCATTGTTATTTTCTCGCCACACCCCGATGACGATGTTATATCGATGGGTGGTACGTTCATTCGCCTTGTTGAGCAGGGTCACGATGTACACGTAGCATACCAAACATCGGGTAATATTGCGGTGCATGACGATGTAGTGCTTCAGATACTAGATAGCGCACGTGAGTGTGGCCTAGAGGACAAGTACGACCAAGTGCGTAGCGTTATCGAAGACAAGAAAAAGGGCGACAAAGAGCCCGAGCTACTTCGCCAGTACAAAGGTTCGATTCGTCGTGCCGAGGCTAAGGCGGCTTGCCGTTCGATTGGCCTAAACGACAAAACTAATGCACACTTCCTTAACCTACCTTTCTATGAGACAGGTTCGGTAAAGAAGAGCGGTATTGGACAAGACGATATAGATATTATTGTTAAGCTACTTCGTGATCTTAAGCCACACCAAATTTATGCTGCTGGTGACCTAACAGACCCACATGGCACACACCGTGTATGTATTGAGGCTGTACTAGGCGCAATCGAGCACATTAAAGACGACGAGTGGTTGAAGGATTGCCGTCTATGGTTATACCGTGGTGCATGGCAGGAGTGGGATCTTGACATGGTAGATATGGCTGTGCCACTAAGCCCAGGCGAGGTTGTTAAAAAGCGTCACGCTATCTATCGTCACCTATCTCAAAAGGATATTGTACCATTCCCGGGTGAAGACAAGCGTGAGTTCTGGCAAAGAGCCGAAGATCGTACACAAGCTACTGCACAACACTACGACAATCTAGGTATGGCAGAGTATGAGGCGATTGAGGTATTTGTTCGCTACCACTTCTAAAATAACAGATATTCATATAAAAAGACAACTAGCATTTGGTTTTGCTAGTTGTCTTTTTACTTTTTAACTAAGTAGTTGATAATATTTTGACTACCTTTGTCGTTTAAATAAACAAAAAACAAAATGATACCACAAGATCCAATGATGCTATATAGCTTTATTAACATGAAGCTAAGAGACCACTACTCTTCGCTTGATGCACTTTGCGAAGATATGGCAATAGATAAAACAGAGATAGTCGAGAAGCTATGCTCGGCTGGCTTTGAATATAACAGTGAACTTAACAAATTTTGGTAATATGGCAGATATACATGCACACGAAGTCCTTCGAATGATGGAAGGCAACAACTACACAGTAGCAACACTAGCGGCTGCAATAGCAGATAAGTTTGGTGCACAGGCAACTTTTCACACCTGTTCGGCAGAGGGAATGAACATAGAGCAAATCATCGAATTCCTAACCGCAAAAGGTAAATTCAAAGCCACAGACGAGGGCTTTACGATGGACATAGAGAAAGTATGTAGCACATACTAAACATCCTTTACACAACAAAGAGGCTGTCTCGAATTAATTCGAAGCAGCCTCTTTTGTGAGAAATTTGTATCAAAATTCAGTTTTGGGGCTTCGTGATGAGCATAAAACGGAGCGTACTGGAGTACGTGAGTATTTATGCGATTCAGGAAGTGACAAAAATGTTTTTGAGACAGTTTCTTTGTTATATATAGTTGGTGATTTAGGACTTTGGCGATGGTTTAATGCTCTTATAAAATCGCATATAAAATGTAATACATGCAAAGAAAAAGCCAATAGGATATGCTAGCCAAATACCCACAATTTTCATATCCATAACAAAACCAAAGAAGTAACCTGCTGGCACTGCTATAACAAAGTATGCAAGAGCAGAGATGTACATAATAATCTTAACATCTGCCAAACCACGCAGAGCATTTGCCAACACAATTTGTGCTCCGTCACTAAACAAGTATATCATTAGAATAGGGATAACCGATGCTACGATTTTGGCTACCTCAACATCATCGGTAAATAGCATACTAATTTGGTTGACACCAAAGTATAGCACAGTCGAAATAATTAGCGATAACACAAAGCTAAGGATAATACCTGCGTTGGTGATATTGCGAACAGCTAATAAATCGTTCATGCCCTTAAAGTAGCTCACACGAATAGCCACAGCATTACCTAGACCCAAATATAGCATATAACAAATCGAAGATAGCGAAACGGCTACTTGGTGTGCTGCTAGCTCGAAGCTGCCCAACCAGCCCACCATAACGGCTGCAATACTAAACGTTGCTGCCTCAAAACCCTGCTGCATACCAATAGGCATACCAACATTAAACAAGCTCTTTTGCCTTTGCTTTGTTACTTTGGCTTGCCTATATCCCTCAAAATACTCGCTATAATGGCTAGTTAACTTAAACACAACCAAGAATGCAATAACCATAAAGCATCTTGATATGAGCGTGCTTATACCTGCTCCATACAAACCTAGCTCGGGCATGCCTAGTTTACCATATATCAATATATAGTTACCAATAACGTTTAGGATATTACCAATTAAAAATATCCACATCGAAGTAGCAGGACGCAAAATAGCTTCGACAAACTGCCTAAATGTTGTGTACAACATAACGGGAATAATCGAAAGACCATACACCACAAAATAGGGCTTAATCAAAGGTAGTAGCTCGGTTGGTTGCCCCATTTTCTCTACGTTAATGTATATGGTAGCAAGCATAGCCGCAAGCACAATTCCCAACACAGAGTTAATAGCTAAGCTATTTTTGAGCCAATTGCCCACATCTTTTTTGTCGTTCTTGGCAAGCGAGTTACCAACTAATGGTGCAAAGTTAAATGTAAAACCAATGCCGATAATCATAAAAAGATTAAACACATTATTTACAAATGCCGATGCCGCTAGCTCTTCGGTACTATGCTGCCCCACCATTACGGTATCGGCAACACCTGTTATTATTGTTCCTATCTGCCCAATGATAATTGGAACGGCTAGGCTAATTATTGTTTTGTAGTAACTCACGGTTTATTTAGTTTTATGCGGCTACAAAGGTAATGCTAATTAGCAGATTAAAGAACAGCCATGTGGTTTTTATTAGCAACCATTGGGCAATAAAGTTGTATTGAGAGATAATTTTTGATCTCATTTATTGTATATGAATTATAAATATAGTTTGTAATTAATTTATAATCAGTTGCAAAAGACAAAAATTATTGTATCTTTGTAGTAAGTCATGGGGACATTCGTTCCAATTTCTTTGGTGTTACGGCACAAAGATCTAACCCTAGTTAATAACAAATAGCTGATAGCCTATGTTTAAAAAACTAATTATAATAGAGCCCATAAATATACTGCCATACGCAGTTGAAGAGCTACACAAATATGCAAAAGAGGTGGTTATATATGACGATATACCCAAAAGCGATAGCGAGATAAGCAAGCGAATAGCCGATGCCGATGCTGTGTTAATGAGCTACACGACACAGCTAAACGAAGAGGTGCTATTGGGCGCAAGCAAACTCAAATATATTGGGCTATGTTGTAGCCTATATAGCGAGCAGAGCTCAAACGTTGATATTGCCACAGCACATAGCCAAGGCATCGTAGTAAAGGGAGTTAGGGAGTATGGCGACCAAGGTGTTGCCGAATTTGTTGTGAGCGAGCTAATTCAGCTTACACAAGGTTTTGGTGGCAAAGCATGGAATAGCGAGCCACGAGAGCTAGCAGGACTAAAAGTGGGTATTATTGGGCTTGGAGCAACGGGAACAGTAGTTGCAAGTGCGCTCAAATACTTTGGTGTTGACCTTTCGTATTATAGCAGAACGCCCAAAGAGAGCGCCGAGCAAAACGGCATAAAGTATAAAGAACTTAATACTCTACTGAGCGAGAGCGAAGTGGTATGTTGCTGCTTGACCAAGAATATTGTCTTGCTCGAAGAGGAGCAGTTCGAGGCTTTGGGTAACCACAAGGTGCTAATAAACACTGGCGGGGGTGTGCCATACGATATGAAGTGTCTCGAAAATTTCTTGAACGCCGACAACTATTTTATTTGTGATATGCCTAGTGCTCTGCCCTATGGTAGGCTACACATACACCGCAATGTACGCTCTATTGGTAGAGCATCGGGAATGACACAACAAGCACGAGTGAGGCTAAGCCAAAAGGTGCTGGCAAATATAGAAACCACACTTGCAAAACGTAGAAAATAGTAAACGGGGAGTGCACGGGTACACACGGTAATTAGTATGTGCTAGTTATCAATAATCATGTTAAAGATTATTTCATATAAATATAGTAAGCCACAAATTAATTGCTAATTTTGTGGCTTACTACATTTATGACTAAACATCACATCTACAAAATTATTATAAACAATGCACTACCTATCAAAATATGGCGTAAGTGATAGATTTATTGCTCTATCTAGCCAATACCCCGAATACCAACTTGCACGAATAATCACTCAGTATAAGGGTGCATACAAAGTAGCCTGTGAGCAGGGCGAAATGCTTGCCGAGGTTTCGGGCAAATATATATTTGATGCCGAAGAGTTTCCAGCGGTGGGTGACTATGTTATGATTAGCTATGAGGATGGCGCTACACGTGCTATTATTCATCATGTTATAACTCGCAAAAGTGTTTTTAAGCGCACTGCAGTTGGTACAAGCCACCAATCACAAATTATAGCAACAAACATTGATGTGGTTTTTCTGTGTATGTCGCTCAACAATAATTTTAACCTTAGCAGGCTCGAACGCTATATCTCAATTGCGTGGGATAGTGGCGCAAAACCTGTCATTATGCTAACAAAGGCAGATCTTGCGGGCGATAGCCTTAGCGAGTTAATATCGCAAGTAGAGGGCGTAGCAATGTACACCGACATAGTTACAGTGTCGGTATATGACGAGGATTTGGAGTCGAAACTTGCACCATTCATCACACAAGGTGTAACGGCTGCTTTTATCGGCTCGTCGGGTGTGGGTAAGTCTACCATTATCAATCGCCTAATTGGTAACCAAACCATATCGACCCAAGAGGTGGGAAAGGGCGACAAGGGGCGCCACACAACCACTGGTCGAGAACTATTCGCTCTGGCTACGGGCGGTGTTGTAATCGACACAGCAGGTATGCGTGAAATTGGGGTAGATAGTGCCGACCTATCTCGCTCATTCACCGACATTGAAGAACTTGCACAAGAGTGCCGATTTGCAAATTGCACCCACGACACCGAACCGGGTTGTGCAATTAGGCAAGCAATAGAGGATGGCAATCTCGATGATAGGCGATTTAGGAACTACCTAAAGATAAAAGACGAAAACAGCTACGAGGGATTGAGTGCAAAGGAGATTGAAACCCAAAAACTCAATCGCATGTTTGCACAAGTGGGTGGTATGAAAAGTAGTCGAAAAGCAATTCGAGATATTCACAAACGCAAAAAAGGAGATTTTTAGTTATACTACTCTAACCATAATAAAACAACCATGAGAATACATCATCTAGCAATTTGGTGCCAAGACATTGAGGCTATGCGCACCTTTTACACAACATATTTTGATTGCACAAGCAACTCTATGTACCACAACCCCACAAAAGGGTTTAGCTCCTACTTCATTTCGTTTGCAAAAGACGATGATTGCAAGATTGAGCTTATGCACCGTGCAGATATTGCAGACAACTCAGCAAGCAACAGAGCACACACAATGGGCTTTGCACATTTCGATATAGAGGTGGGTACACAAGATGATGTGCTTGCCCTAATACAAAGGCTAAGAGCCGATGGCTATACCATCGCTAGCGAACCTCGCCACACGGGCGATGGGTATTTTGAGGCAGCAGTGCTCGACCCCGAGGGTAACTATGTCGAAATTTCGGCTACAAAAGATAATTAGTAGCATGAGTGCACCATTCGCTTTGGATACGACTTATGAGAAAGTCGATTTTAGCGTTCAATATAACTACGTAACAGAGTATGAGAATTGCACATTTTCTAACTCTAATTTTAGCGGACTTAGCCTTGACAACATAAAATTTGTTGACTGCAAATTCAATGGTTGCGATTTTTCGATGGTAACATTTACCAACACAACCATAAGCGATTGTGTATTTGACAGCTGCAAAATGATGGGTACAAACTTTTCGGTTTGCAGTAGGCTTGGGGTAAGCATGGCATTCAAAGATTCAATAATCGACTACTCTACTTTTGCGGGGCTAAAAATTCCCGGCACACAGTTTTGTAACTGCTCGGCTAAGGAGTGTGATTTTTCGCAGTGCGATCTATCATCAGCGGTGTTTGATGATAGCAACCTAGATCTTGCAATATTTAATAACACAAACATAAGAAAGGCCGATTTCACAACTGCCAACAACTTTATGATAGACCCCAGTAGCAATAGCATAAAAGGGGCTAAATTTGCGACAACAAATATTATGGGATTGCTATCGCATCTCGATATAATAATTCAGTAAGAACTAAGCTAGCGATATGAACAACCAAATTATATTTATTGGAGAGATAACAACACCCTATAACACTATCGAAGAGTGCCCCAATAATGTTACGGCACAAGGTATCGAGTGCCAAATTACGGTTTACAACGAGTACTTGATGGGGCTAAAGGGGCTATGCAAAGGCGACAAAATACTAATCTTGTATTGGCTAGATGGTGCAAACAGAGAGGTTACAGTTGCTAGGTCGGCACACGATGGCACAATGTCGGGCACATTTGCCATGCGCACACCACATCGCCCCAACCCAATAGGGGCTGCTGTGCTAGAGATAGAGAGTATAAGCAATGGTGTGATATGCATAAAGGGGCTTGATTGCCTAAACGGAACCAAGCTAGTAGATATTAAGCCTGCTATTATGGCCGAGCGGTAAATAGCGTGTAGTAACTAACAACAAAAAGTGTCTAACGAACGTCAAAAGATAACGTTCATTAGACACTTCTGCATTTAATAGATTGCTGTTCTACAAAAACCT
>CAYJIL010000086.1:0-10131 GCA_964370235.1 uncultured Rikenellaceae bacterium
TCACCCAAGTACGAAACCAAGGATAGCCGCAAGGGAGGAGGTGATTACAGATCTACGGTGTATTGGAATCCGCACCTATCGCTAGAAGATGGAGTTGCTAAATTTGAGTTCTACACCTCAGATGTTGACAGAGATTATACTGTCGTTGTCGAGGGTATTAGCAGCAACGGTAAACTGGTGCATAAACAAATTGAGATTCGAAAAGATTGATGTATAGAATAATCGAAATATATGATTTGAGTTTATTGTATAATGTTACTACACACAAAATAAGGGTATCTCGACAATTCGAGATACCCTTATTTTGTGTGTAA
The DNA here is from genome assembly GCA_964370235.1 of uncultured Rikenellaceae bacterium. Classification (GTDB taxonomy): domain Bacteria; phylum Bacteroidota; class Bacteroidia; order Bacteroidales; family Rikenellaceae; genus CAYJIL01. The sequence continues at coordinate 315 of CAYJIL010000086.1, forward strand.
GCACTAGCAAGAATTATAGTAGCGCAATAGTTTTAGAGATGTTGTCGCCAAGGTTGATTTGGTAGCCATTAGACTTGAATACTACCTTGCCATTTGCATCTATAATTATGTAGTAGGGTAGGTCGCCCTCGCCTAGGTTTAGCTCTTTTGCCATGTTGACAATAGCACCGCTACTATCTATAACATAGCGAGTGATTGGTAGCTTGCCAAACTCGTTTTTGTTATATAGATCCCACTCGGCCTTGTTCTCTACAGCCACAATAACTTCGCCACCCCAATCTCCTAGCTGCTGGCTAATTGCCTTAATAGCTCTAATAGAGTGGTTTGTAGGCTCACCGTTTGGCTTGATTAGAGCAACAATGTTATAACCCTCGCCCATAATGCTGCTAAGAGTTAGTGTTCTTCCGCTATTGGCATCGGTAACATTAACGTTGCTATTAAGAGTAGCGATTACCTTTATCTCCTCAATGTTCTTGCGTTGAGTAAGGGTGATAGACTCTTTGCTATCTGCCTTAACCCCAAAGCTCTGAACCTTTAGAGCAACTTCGCCACTGTTGTTGCGAGTTCCGGTAATTGATAGGTATCTAGCTGCCTCTAGCTTTAGATCGTCAGCAAATAATGCCCTTGCGCTCATACCACCACCCATGTCAACATTGCTGTTGGCTCTCATTATAATAGTCTCTGGGTTTGTTCCCTCGAACCTTGCAAACGAGAAGTTCTTCATGTATGTAGGGTCGGTAATCTCGATAGGGTATTTATATGTTACATCCAAAACACCCATTGGTGCATTTATGTATTGCTTTGCATCGATGTTTACTTTCATCCAGTTACCACCCACAAACACCTCTACATCTTTGGTCGAGTCGTTTACTCTAGCTGCAAATCCACAGCTACGTGCTAGCGACACAAAGAAAATATCTCTTGACGAGTTATCGGCAACTCCTAGTGCCATTACATCTTGTGCCAATATAGGTGTAATATCAAGGTTTTGGCTATCATCAACTTTAATGTTGGCAGCCATAGCAATTAGCTCCTCAATCTTTTTGCCCTCGCCCGCTTGTGCAAATTGCGCACGATATGGCGATAGAGCCTCTATACCCACACGTGGGTTAAGCAGATATTGTAAATATATTTGGCGGCTATATCTTTTGTCGCCATCGTACTTTGCACCTTGTGTAAGGTGGTCGATAAGAGTCTCTTTGGAGATGTCTCTCAAATCCTTTTTTGAGATTACACCTAGTAGATCTTTTGCAAGTGCTCTATCCTTAGCAGGTGTCTCTTTTAGGAATGAGATAATATTGTTGTAGTTACCTCTCGATGCTGTAATGGTCTCAACCATCCACTCGCTATTCATGCCTAGCTCCTTGGCAAGTTGCTTTGCAATGCTAGCCGATGGGAAACTTGCTACGTAGTTGTTTCTAATTTTTGTCTCCTCTTTTGCACGGCTACTGTTTAGCTCTCGCATTTGCTCGGTAACATGGTCGCTATTTACTCTATCTAGCCCTTTTGGTGGCTTGATGTTGTACTCAACGTCGATATTATCTGTTGGCTCATATTGTAGAGTAACTGTAACCGAATCTTTTTTGGCTACGTCAATCTTCTCAAAGCCAAACTTGTTGCCCTTGCTTGCCCATACGATAATATCGCCAAGACCAAGGCTAATTGAACTCTCGCCATTCTCGTTTGCTGTTTGTGTTGCAGCAGGGAATAGCTCGGCATAGTTATAAATGCGATATTCGACTTTGGCACCCGGTACAGCGTTACCCGCTTCATCGTTAACCTGAATGTTAACTTTGCGAGTCTTGCCATATAGCGAAGTGGTGTTAACTACTGTGTATGTAGGGTTTTTTGATATAATCTCTTCGCTACCATTGTAATCGCCAAACACACGAGCAGTTGTTAGCATAGCTCTCGATGCAGGAATGGTAAACCATCCCATATCTAGCACTGGCTCGGGCTCACAAGCTCCCAAATAGTACCATCTGTCGCCACCCCATATCTCGACCCAAGCGTGGTTGTCGTCGCTGTGTGACCAACGTGGAGCATATATTTGCCTAGCTGGAATACCAACCGCACGCATAGCTGCTACCGTAAAGGTTGACTCCTCGCCACAACGCCCATAAGCCGATAGCATAGATTGTAGAGGCGATGATGTTCTAGCGTCTGACGATGTGTACACCATCTTCTCGTGGCACCAGTGGTTAACCTCTAGTGCAGCATCCTTTAGCGACATACCCTTTACTCTGTCTCGTAGCATAGGGTAGATGACAACTCTAGCCGAGTCGATTGGCTCGTTGTTTACCCTAATTGGTAGTACATAGTGGCGAAATAACTCGTCACTAATAGGCTCTTTCCAGCCCATGTAGTTTTTTGCATCATATGTTGCATCAACATGAGCCAAGATCATATCATGATCGACATTCATATCGGCTATTGGAGCATAGGCATACAAAAACTCTAGTGCTTGTGTTTGCTCTGTGCTAAGGTTGCGATCGAATATCGTAAACACTTTTGAGTCTGCTCCATATAGTTTTTTCTTGCTCTCAAGAGCAGCCTTTGTAATCTGGTCTGTATTCTTAGCCTCTATAGGGCTCTCTTGGCACGAACCAAGTGCCAAGAGCACAGTAAAGGTTAATAACAATCTTTTCATACTAATGGTTACTTAAGGTTTGTTAACTCAATTAGGATTTGTCCATCAAGGCCTAGTGGTAGGTCAAAGAAGAACCATATCGCAAGAAGAACGATCCATGCAAGCATGAATACAACCGAGAATGGTATCATTAGCGAAATAAGTGTTCCTACTCCGTAGTCTTTGTTATATTTTTGTGCATATGTTACAAGAAGAGCAAAGTAGCTCATCATAGGCGTAATAACGTTAGTTACCGAGTCTCCAATACGGAATGCAGCCTGTGTTAAACCTGGGTGGTAGCCCACAAGCATAAGCATTGGAATAAAGACTGGTGCAAGAATAGCCCATTTTGCCGACGCACTACCCATGAACATATTGATTGTAGCTACCAGCATCACAAAGCACACTAGCATTGGGAAGCCCGTAAATCCAACTTCGCTCAACCAGCTAGCACCTTTAATTGCAAAGATAATACCTAGGTTACTCTCCTTAAAGAAGTAAACAAATTGTGCTGCAAAGAACACAAGTACAATGTAGCTACCCATGCCGCTCATCGACTTGCCCATTGCGTTCATTACATCTTTATCGTTTTTGAATGCACCTACTACCTTACCATATATAAGACCTGGTACAAAGAAAATAATTAGAAGAAGAACGATGATACCATCAAAGAAAGGCGAACGAAGTGCGTCACCAGTCTCTGGGTGGCGTAGTAGGCTATTTTCTGGAATTACTAAAACAGCAAAAAGTATGATAACCGCTAGGGTACCAATAGCCGACAGTCTAAGACCTTTGCGCTCAAGAGCCGATGGTGCGTCAATTGTTAGAGCCTCAACTTCTCCTGTATATTTACCTAGGCGAGGTTCAACAATTTTGTCAACCACAAAAGTACCCACAAAAACAACCATAAATGCCGATGCTACCATAAAGTAGTAGTTAACCATAGGGTTTATGTACATGTTCTCGTCGATGATGTTTGCAGCAGCAGTCGAAAGACCAGCAAGAATAGGGTCTACCGATCCAATCAAGAAGTTAGATCCAAAACCTGCACTCACACCCGCAAATGCAGCAGCAAAACCTGCCATAGGGTGACGGCCAATTGCCTGAAAGATCATAGCTCCTAGCGGAATAAGCACAACATAACCCACCTCCGATGCAAGGTGTGATAGAATACCAGCTGCAATAACGGCAGGAGTGATAAAACGCTTAGGAGATACTATTACTAGCTGTTTTACAAGCAAAGTAAAGAGTCCCGAACCTTCGGCAACACCAATACCTACCATAATAACAAGCACTAGGCCAAGTGGTGGGAATAGAATAAAGTTACGTTCGATGTTTGTGTATAACCATCTAAGACCATCTGCGCTGGTTAGATTGTTAACTGTAATCATTTCGCCCGTTACGGGGTTTAGAGCCTCAAGATTTGCCCATGAGGCAATGGCTGATGCCACAATTACGATACCTGCCATGATGGCAAAAAGTGTGGCAGGGTGTGGAAGTTTGTTTCCTGCAATCTCAATTTTGTCGAGGACTACGGCAAAAAAGTTTTTTTTCATTATAAATTTAGTTTGATTTTTCAAACCACAAAAATATAATAAAATTTCGATAATTTACTATAATGTGATGATATTTAATTCCTATGCTATTACAAATAGACGCTAATATTGCCATTTGGTGTTTGGTATTTAACCAAAAATAGAGCAGGTATCACGGCTGAAAATTATGATACCTGCTCTTGATAAAATGTTATTTTGTGTGCGTTGTTGGTTGTTTTGTAAACCAATTATGCTTGCTATTCTAGCTCTTCGGTAACAACAAGCTCGTCGTTATATAGCGAATCGATGAGCTCATCATCAAACTCAAACATATCTCGCTCGGGCCAGCTATCTACCGTTGAAAGTGCTCTGCGAACCATGGCGTTAATTGTGCCCGTAAACCTAGCCCCACGCCACGACGAGCTATTTGTGATAAACACCCAAGAGTATCCATCGCTCTGTTTGCGTAGCATTGCACTAGTGCCCGATAGTGTGCCCGTGCGCCACCAGTCGCCCTTTTCGTTTGTGTGCATCCACCCAATCGGCAAGTTCTTTTTGTGGTATCTGGTCATTATATTGACACTCTTTTTTGATAGAATATCCTCTTTTGAGTTATCGCCATCAATGGCGGCTACAAACTTGAGTATCTCAACTGGTGAGGCAACAATTGCCCCTGCACCATATAGCCCCGTTATGTTATTTCCGCCATAGCATTTAGGCTTTAGGGTCGAAGGGTCGTTATAGGATGCTATCCACTCCTCGTCTTTTGCCTCGTAGTATTTTACTTCGCGTGGTAGTTTTTGCGAAGGGGTGTTTCCTGCAATGTGAATATCGTAGCAGCCAATAGGCTCTAGAATCTCTTTGCGTAGGTAGTCGATATATTTAATTCCGCTGCGCTCCTCTATAATTTTGGTCAACAAAAGATAGCCTAGGTTAGAGTAGCGAGTTCCCTTGCCGGGAGCAAAGACAAGGCGAGATACCGATGCATACTTAACCATATCATCCATAGTAAGTGGTAGGCTCTTATCTAGGCGGCTAGCCACTATGTGTGGCGAGAACATTGGGTCGCCTGCTCGTGACGAAAACCCTGCTTGGTGGCGCAAAAGATGCTCAACTGTAACATCTGCCATTCTTTTGTCGTTAAACTCGTTGAAGTAGGGTGCCGATATAATTCCATCGCTACCAAATACTTTGTCTGAGAGCTTTAGTTTGCCATCGTCAACTAGCTTCATAACGGCAACAGCGGTGAATAGTTTCGACACCGATGCTGTGCGCATGATGTTGTCAACATCCATTTCTAGGCCAAGCTCCTTGTCGGCATAGCCAAAACCCTTGCTATACACCAGCTTGCCATCTTTGGCTATTGCTAACGATGCACCTTTAATATCCCATTTAGTAAGAAAATTCTCTATGTCTCGCTCCATACGTTGAGTCTGGGGCAAGTTCGACATTTGGTTGCTAATGATTTGATTTATGCTTTTTGGCTCTTCGGCTACGGTAATTGCTTTTGGAGGCGATGCTAACCTGCTCCATGGTATGAGGCATAACATTGTAATAATGCAACAAAATATGATGACCCATATTGCTCGGCGTCTTTTTCTTGTAAGTACCACGTATGTATATTGATATTAATATTGAAGTAAAAAAAATGCCACAAGGGGCAAAAACGGCTAAGTCGCAAATATATAAAATATTTTTGTGAATTTAAACACTTTGAATTTATAATGGCTACATTAAACTTGGTAAACTATAAGATAGGATATATATACAAACAAGTTCGATAAATGTGACAATTAGACTCAATGCAATTACATATAATTATATTGTATTTTTTGGTAAAAGCCCCAAAAAAACTATCTTTGTTTGATATATAAAATAAAAATAAATACAAGCAATGAAGGTCTCATTCGATGCCAAACGACTATTTAATAATTTTACGGGCTTAGGGAACTATTCTCGCACCTTAGTTGGTAACCTACAAAGAATCGCCCCCCTAAACCAGTATGTTCTATACACCCCAAAGTTAAGGCAGAATGCCGAGACCGAGTATTTTGCCGACTCTAGCCGCTTTGGAGTAGTATTGCCTAAGTGCAAAAAACTAAAGTCGCTATGGCGCAGCTGGGGCGTTATTCGCAATATAAATAACGATAAGGTTGATATATACCATGGTTTATCCCATGATTTACCATTTTCGGTAAAGGCAAAACGCTCAAGCAGAGTTAAGTATGTGGTAACCATACACGATTTGTGTTATCGTACTTTTCCCGATATGTTCTCGTGGCTAGAGCGCAGAATCTATCGCTACAAATATAGTCATTCGCTAAAGGTGGCCGATGCTATTGTTGCAATATCGGATAGCACAAAGCAAGATATTTTAAAATATTTTCCGTGGGTTGAGCCCACTAAAATTCACACCATCTATCAAAGTCTCGACCCTTTGTACTATACACCAATGCCAATGTCGCAGGCAAAAGAAATTGTGGCAAAACGAGGTGTAAAGGGCGAGTTTATATTGTCTGTTGGTAGTATAAATTCACGCAAAAACCTGTTAGGGGTGCTCAAAGCCTATGCTATGATTGCCCCAGACAAGAGACTACCGCTAGTTATTATTGGTGGTGGGCGAGGTGCTTACAAAAAAAAGGTGATTGAGTATGTGTTGCAAAATAAACTATCGGAGCACGTATGCTTTGTAGATAATATAAAGGATAATAACACCCTTCAGGCATTCTATACAGCAGCTACGGCTTTGGTTTACCCATCGTTCTACGAGGGATTTGGGCTACCAGTTGCCGAGGCATTGTTGTGTGGTACTCCTGCAATAACAAGCTCGGTGAGTTCGCTGCCCGAAGCAGGTGGCGATGGTGCAATATATGTTGATCCTAGTTCGGTGAAGCAAATAGCTAGTGCCATCGAGCGTCTAAGTTGTGACCGTGACTATGGGCAAGAGCTTGCACAAAAGGGGCGAGAATATGTGTTAACTAATTTGGATACCACTAAGCTTACTCAGCAAATGTTGGGGCTGTATGAGTTGTTGGTTAAGTAGTTGATTGTTTTGGTGTTAGGCTAGTAAAGAAAGAGGAATAGGGAGTTTGTATCGTGGTGTATTTTACATGCAGCAAGTGTTGTCATATGGTGTATTATGACAATAATAATTATTAAATTGTGGTTTTTGTAATGTGTGCTCGTGTGTAATGGCATGATACTAGTATTTATAATATAAAAGTTTTAAAAAGAGAAGATGAAAAACATTTGGCAAATTGTGACTCTGCTTATGGCAGTGGCTCTGGTGGCGCTGTCTATTAAGGTGAACATTATTGGCACCCAAGATTCGGAGCCCACGAGCGTAGATTCAGAGCAAATTGCTCTCGATGCAATTATGACACGAAGTAGTGTGCGTAGTTACACATCACAAAAGGTAGAGGAAGAAAAAATTGAGAAACTGCTGCGTGCAGGCATGGCTGCTCCAACTGCGGGTAACAAGCAACCATGGGAATTTATGGTTATTAACGACCGAGCAATTCTCGACAAAATTCCAACCATTATTAAAGGTGCACACATGGTTGCCAAGGCGCAGCAAGTAATTATTGTGTTGGGTACACCTGCCAAGGCTTTAATGCCCGATTACTGGGTGCAGGACTGTTCGGCAGCAACCCAGAATATTCTTGTAGCTGCAAATGCTATGGGGCTAGGTGCTGTGTGGAGTGGTGCATACCCCGAGAATGGTTCGGGGCGTGTAGAGGCTATGTCTGAGCTACTTTCGCTACCCGAGGGAACGATTGCATTAAATGTAATTGTATTTGGATACCCAGATAGTGAGCCCGTAGTGAAAAATAAATGGGATGAATCAAAAATTCACTATAACAGCTATGAGTAATGGGTGAGAGAATAAAATATATAGTTAATATTGTTATTGTAGCCCTCTTGCTTGCCTCGGTTGCTATAAGCAAAAATGGTAGGGTAGTTGGTGTGCCTGTCAAGGATATGTTTGCCAGCCAAGAGAGTGCTCCGCAAATCCCCATCGAAAATACTCTTAGCGATGGTACACGAGTGGTGAATACAATTACAATTGGCAAAGAGGTTATTGGTTTTGGTGGTTACACACCCATCGATTTTCATGTTAAAGATGGTGTTATAACAAAGGTTGTGCCACATCAAAACAACGAGACCCCTAGCTTTATGCAGCAGATAAGCGATAGCGATTTTCTATCGACATGGATAGGTAAGAGCCTAAGCGAGGCAGCCCAAATTAAGGCAGATGCCATTTCGGGAGCAACTATCACTTCTGATGCAATATCAAAGAATGTACAGCTAGCAGCTCAGTATGCTTCGAATACCAAAATAGAGGCATCGCATCCGCTTGCCGATATTTCGCTAAAAGAGATTGCAGGGGTGCTGGTGCTGTTGATGGGAGTAGTTCTTACGTTTGCTAAAAGCAAGAGTAAGGTGTTTATGCGTGTGCAGATGGTGTTGAATGTTGCTGTACTTGGTTTTTGGTGTGGTAGCTTTATTTCGCTCTCTACACTTGTTGCGTGGTTGTCCAATGGTGTGAATTTGGCATCTTCGCTTATAACTTTGGCGATGGTGATAATTATAATTGCTATGCCATTGTTTGGCAAAAAGGGTAGCTACTGCCACATACATTGCCCTATGGGTTCGGCACAGGAGTTGGTTTCGTTAGTGCCAATAGCCAAAATTAAAATTAAGCCATCGGTGAGTAAAGTGTTGAATAATTTGAGGTATTATATATTGTCGGCACTGCTGCTATTGATGTGGGTTGGAGTTGGTTTCGATTTAATCAATTACGAGGTGTTCTCGGCATTTATCTACTCCTCGGCATCTACCGTAGTGTTGGTGATGGCGGTAGTTTTTCTGCTGTTGTCGCTTTTTATTCAGCGTCCATATTGCCGCTTTGTGTGCCCAACAGGTGCGCTAATAACAATGTCACAAAAAACAAAAGATAATAATTAGTTATGCAAAAAGAGATGAAATATAGGTGGCAGACACTGTCGCTACTACTAGCCATAGCGATGGTTGCCCTTTCGGTGTCGTCGCTGTTTAATGTTCCAGATCCTGCTCCACAAGCAGTTGAGGAGGTTGATGAAGCACAAATTGCTCTCGATAATATAATGAGCCGATCGAGCGTGCGCAAGTACAGCAACGAGCGAGTATCTGAGCAGATGGTCGAGACTATCTTGCGTGCAGGTATGGCTGCTCCCACTGCTGGTAATCGCCAGCCATGGTATTACTATGTGGTGCGTGACACAACCGTGATTAGGCAGTTTGGTAGTGTGAGTAAATATACTCAGCCAATGGCATCACAAGCCCAGTTGGCTATTGTGGTGTGTGGTGCTCCAGAGGAGTCGTTCCCCGATGCTCCCGAGTACTGGGTGCAAGATTGTTCGGCAGCTACCGAGAATATACTCCTAGCTGCTAATGCTATTGGGCTTGGTGCTGTGTGGTGTGGTGTTTATCCCGGTGTTGATAGGATTGGTACGCTTCGTTCATTGCTCGAAATTCCCGAGAATTTAGTTCCTCTTAATATTATTATGGTGGGGCACCCTGTTGGTGAGCCTATTATTAAGGATAAATGGAAGTCGGAGAAGGTGTTTTATGTAGGGAAGTAATGTACTTCACTTCATAAAACACGGTTGGG
>CAYJIL010000087.1:0-9711 GCA_964370235.1 uncultured Rikenellaceae bacterium
ATTTCGCTGCTAAGTCCTTGCACATTGAGTCACAAAAACAAAGATCAATAGCACACAAAAACACCAAACAATCCATTGCGACATTTGCCACAAATAGATGGAACTGAGAGATTTGCATTCTAAATTCTTGTAATCAAAGCGTTCTATGTAGACACAAAACATGAGCAAATGTAACAAAAAAATCTTAATCGCATCAAAATTTTAAGCAAAAAAATACAAATTTTTTGTTTAGTCTAAAAAACAGCAGCATTACTATAGAGTAGTATAGACTCTATTTCATTAGCAATTTGGGCAAATAATAAACCTATAATCAAGGTGATAGATATTTTAAAATTTGACCAATCAGCAAGCTAAAGTTACATTTAAAAGGTTATTGCTTATAGTTATTTTATCGATAAACAAATTATCCTCTACTTTAGCGCTACTACTTATTGTATTACATCACAAAAATCATGCTCAAATACAAAAAAAGACTATAAAGATGGTTGTTTCGTTTGTTATAAATGGATATATTAAAAAAGTTAGCCTCGATATGCTTTTTGAATCAAAAGCTCTGTTGCTGGGTTAATTATATCATCAAGAGCAAAAGCAAATACCAAACAATTTGCCTGCTCCACTCATATTCTGTGGACAAAAAGGTGGCTAGCACAAACCAACCACCAATGTCATATCATGCAACTATAATACTATAGTGTGTCGCTACCATATTTAGCCTCGAAGATATCCATATCATCAAGAACCTTCATAATTTTCTTAACGTGAAGAGCCGAATCCTTTAGAAGAACCATTTCGTCCTCGTTTAGATCTAGGTCGATAACCTTCTCAACACCCTCTTTACCAAGAACTACTGGCACACCTAGGTGAAGATCTGTCAAACCATACTCGCCGTTAAGTGATGCACAAACTGGGAATACAGCCTTAGTATCCTTAGCGATAGCTTGAGCCATAACAGCAGCCGAAAGACCCGGAGCATACCAAGCCGAAGTACCCATTAGCTGAACAATCTCGCCACCACCATTCTTTGTTCTTTCAACGATAGCGTTTAGCTTCTCCTCATCGATTAGCTCTGTTACAGGAATACCCGAAACATTTGTAAAACGAGGAAGTGGAACCATAGTATCACCATGACCACCTAGTAGCTGAGCTTGAACTAGCTTTGGAGATGTGTTTAGCTCCTCTGCTATGAATGCAGTGTAGCGAGCAGTATCAAGAATACCTGCCATACCCATTACACGGCTAGAGTCGATACCAGCTGCAAGGAAAGCAGTATATGTCATAACATCAAGAGGATTAGACACAACGATAATGATTGGATTCTCGTTGTACTTCATGATGTTTTCTGTAACAGTTTTAACGATACCTGCGTTAACACTAATTAAGTCGTCACGGCTCATTCCCGGTTTGCGTGGAAGACCAGCAGTGATGATTACAATCTCAGAACCTTCTGTTAGTGAATAATCGTTTGTTGAACCTACGATTCTTGTATTGAAGTCAAGAAGCGAAGAAGTTTGCCACATATCAAGACCTTTACCTTGAGCAACACCCTCTTTTACATCTACAATTACCACCTCTTTACAGATGTCCATTCTTGCAACCTCGTGTGCACATGTAGCTCCTACATTACCTGCACCTACTACTGTAATTTTATTTACCATTGTTTTCTCTATTTAAATAAGTTAAAACTAGTGTTAACCAATCATTGCTTTATAATCCTCAGCCGAAAGCAGATTCTCTAGCTCAGCTGGATTCTCGATAGCAATTTTAATCATCCATCCTGCTCCGTATGGATCTTTGTTTGCTGTTTCTGGAGCATCGTTCAAAGCTTCGTTAAACTCAAGAACTTCGCCAGATATAGGCATAAAGGCATCTGATACAGTCTTTACAGCCTCAATCGAACCAAAAACATCGTCTGCAGCGAGTGTCTCACCCTCTGTAGCTACATCAACAAAAACAATATCGCCAAGTTGACTTTGAGCAAAATCGGTGATACCTACGTAGGCAACATCACCCTCTACACGCACCCACTCATGGTCACGTGAGTACCTTAGTTCCGATGGAATATTCATACTTAAATATAATTTTAAAAATACTTTATGCCCCCGAAAATGGGAGTTCTATTTTCTATATAGCACAAAGGTAGTGTTTTTTTGATAACGATAAAATATATCGACAAAAAAGTATAAACAATTTTAAATCAAAACAACTACACAGCAGATTACTAGTAAATTAAAAGGCTACAAAGTAATTAGATGCTACTACAAGTAGCCATTATTTGCTAAATCTTGGGCGTTAACTTCATATTTATTGTCGCCTATAATCAACAAACCAACACCATTCTTGAATGGTTTAGCCATATCATAGGTGAGCGAGGTAAACAAACTGCCGCACTCCCCAATATAGCCCCAGCCACTCGCTGCTCGCACTGCTGCAAATCCACAACTAAACGAACTTACCTGAAGGTAGCCTTGCTGCGATATTCGATGCCCCAATTTATCGACAAAATACCACAAACCACCATCGAGCACCGCTCCTCGCTCGCCAACAAAAGGCTTTATTGCACGATAGGCTGGCGAAAGAATCACACGCCCCATATTATCGCAATAACCATACAACCCTTTATAGCCTTTGATAATTTGCACATCGCTCTTTGGGTCAATCACGGGATAACAAGCAATTCTACGCCTGACCATAATATCAAAAAGCAAAGGGGTCAAATCGTCAACAGGGCAATCTTGCGAACATATATATTCACCCAAGTGTACTAGTGTAACATCCTGCGTGAATATATCTTTTGCCTGAGCAAAAGCACTATCAACACCCAAAGTTAGCATAGCGGGATCAAACAAAAGATTATCCCCATCGTTATATTTTGTGATTAAATCTGGATTACTTTGCCCCACAACCATTGATGCCACCAAAATAGCAATTGGGTAGTGGTCTCTCATTCTCGAAAAGTGCACCATCTTGGGATGGTTATACCACGGAGAGTGTAGCAGTGCCGCATGACACAAGTTTGCCGATTTATCGGTTATACCATCGGGGTCGATAAGCATAAAGCTTTCGCCATTGGTGAGTATATTTTCGCCCTTTATATCGGAATGAATTATAGAACTAGAAAGTAGTTTGTGTGCAAACAGCAGGAATCTATCCAAAAGTTTACCAACCAAAGCACGATTGCCAACATAACACAACTGCCGCAAATAGTGACACAGCGGCATACCATCAACCCAGTCCATTACCACAGCAGGGAGCAATAGTCGCTCTTCCCAGTTATCTACACATATTGCTTGTTCTATGAATTGGTAATTAACAACCAGCGAGCTGTGATTGTGCATTTGCGAAGATGCTGCAAGAATTTTTAGCAGCTCATCCGATATGGTCGTAAAAAATTTTAACGCATAGGGTTTTCCGTCACGTGACACCTTAAAGGTAACTCCACCACCACCAACGCTATAAATCAAATTACCATTCGAGCGCATAGGCTCGTATCCCTCTAGCGCACCCGCAAGCGGAGACGCAAGAGCATTAACATAATATATGACATCGACATATATCATAGCCGTATAAACAAAAAAAGAGGGCTACCTTGCGGCAACCCTCTTGGATACTATTTAACTGAATCAAATACTTTTTGAAATGCTACAGGATGGTTCATAGCTAGGTCTGCAAGCACCTTACGGTTAAGTGCAATACCTTGCTTGTTGATCTTGCCCATAAACTCTGAGTAAGACATACCGTTAGCTCTAGTAGCAGCATTGATACGCTGAATCCATAGTGCACGGAATTCACGTTTTTTGTTCTTTCTATCGCGGTAAGCGTAAGTAAGACCTTTTTCAACAGTGTTTTTTGCAACTGTCCATACATTTCTTCTGGCAAGGAAGTTACCCTTAGCCATTTTTAATACCTTTTTTCTGCGGGCTCTCGAAGCCACAGCATTGACCGATCTTGGCATACTTTTCTTTTTTACGAATGGTTAGCGGCAGCTCTGGGCTACACTTAGGGGCTAATTCACTCTTAATTTAACATAGTAAAGCGATAATTAAATCGCGTGGTAAAAATTTTGTTGTACTAACAACTACTTAACAAGCATCGCGCGAATAGTTACTGCATCAGATGCACATGCTACTGCACTACGAGTTAGGTTACGCTTTTGTTTTGTACTTTTCTTTGTTAGGATGTGGCTCTTGAAAGCGTGCTTTCTTTTCACCTTACCTGTTCCAGTAAGCTCGAATCTCTTCTTAGCTCCGGAAATTGTTTTCATCTTTGGCATTTTGTAAAAATATTTTAGTTAAACAGTTTTAATCTACTGATTTCCCAACAGTTACACACAAATAACACACAGTTGAGTTCGTAAAGGTAATAATTATTTATAATTCCAACAAAACTAGAGGCAAAAAATATTATCACTAGCCCCCTAGTAACCATATAAAAAGAAGAAGAGAGGGAATCTCTCGACTGCCTCTCTCTTACGGGATTTCTAGAAAACCCCAAACTACTAACCCAAACTTAAATAAATGAAGAAACTTCGTTTACCATACTTAGTAAACTCTGTTGTACTTATATAACGTACATAATATATAGTATATTGCGTGTAATATCAAATAAATAAAGAAAGAGAGGGAGTCTCACGACTGCCTCTCTTCTCGGGATTATTAGAAAATCCCAAACTACTAACCCAAACTTAAATAAATGAAGAAACCTGAGTGTATTACAAACAGGATTTCCTGTGACAAATATAAGAATAAAAATATTCACCCACAACTATTTCAAACCCCACATTTAGAGCGAAAAAAGACACTCTTAAAAATTTAATTATCATTATTAAGACAAAATCTTAATAACAATTACAATTTAAAATCAATCAACCGTTATAAAAGAATTTAAATTAAGTGAAATGATCCGAAAAAAATATCACATTTTTTCAAAAAAAATCACATTCTTAACAGATACAGACCCTTTTCGTCTTGTTTTTATCACAAAATAGTAGTAAGTTTGTCACTATTGTGATAACTAAAAATGCAGAAATATGCCACGTTTATCCGACAAATCGTTAGTGATGCCTGCATCACCAATCAGAAAATTAGTCCCTTATGCCGAAGCGGCAAAAAAAAGAGGTGTTAATGTATATCATCTCAACATTGGACAACCAGATATTGAATCCCCAAAGCCTGCACTCGATGCAATTAGAGGTATAGATCAATCTGTTATAGAATATACACATTCTGCGGGAATAGACAGCTACCGAGAGTCATTAACCGAATACTACAAGAGTGTAGATATTAATGTTAACAAAGACGAAATAATTGTTACTTGTGGTGGTAGTGAAGCACTTGTATTTGCGATGCTTTCGGTACTTAACAAGGGCGACGAAGTTTTGGTACCCGAACCATTCTATGCAAACTATAATGGTTTTGCGGTGCAAGCGGGTGTGAATATTGTCCCAATACCATCATCCATTGATAATGACTTTGCACTGCCCGATGTTAGCGAGTTTGAAAACCGAATAACACTGCGCACAAAAGCAATCTTAATATGTAATCCTAATAACCCAACGGGATATTTATATGGTAAAGCCGAGCTAAGAAGACTTGCTCGCATTATCAAAAAGTATGATCTATTCCTAATTAGCGACGAAGTATATCGAGAGTTTTGTTACGATAACACCAAACACTTTTCGTGCATGAACATAAGAGGTATCGAGGACCATGTTATAATGGTAGATTCGGTATCAAAAAGATATAGCATGTGTGGAGCTAGGCTAGGAGCACTCGTTAGCCATAACAAAGAGGTAATTGATATGTCGCTTCGCCTAGCGCAGGCAAGGCTATGTGCACCATATTTTGCACAAGTAGCTGCCGAGGCTGCAATCAAATATACGCCCAAGAGCTATTTTAGCGATGTATATAGCGAATATCTACATCGTCGTGACGTGCTTGTTGATGGACTAAACTCAATACCCGGGGTCTATTGCCCCAAACCTCACGGAGCGTTTTATGTGATTCTAGAACTTCCGGTAATTGATTCTGAACATTTTGCACAGTGGCTACTCGAAGAGTTTTCGCACAACGGGTCAACAGTTATGCTTGCACCTGCCTCGGGCTTTTATGCATCGCGAGGAGTTGGCAAAAATCAAGTACGTGTAGCATATGTGCTAAAAGAAGAGGATCTTAAAGCCTCAATCGAGTGCCTAAGAGAAGCACTTGCAATCTATCCACATAGAACAATATAGCCTATGAGCCCAATGGAGTATAGTGACACGGTATTCTACGCAACAAATTACAATGAGTTGATGCGTAATCGCATTACAAAGGTACTACTTATATGTAGTACCTATGATGCATATACGCTAGAAGAAGACGGAAGGCTAGATACCCAAATGACAAAGGAGTATCTCGACCTTAATATAAGCAATCCTCCATCGTTTAAGCGAGTGTCAACAGCACACGAGGCTTTTGAATTGATGGAGCATGAGAGTTTCGACCTTATTATCACCATGCTCAATATTGGGCAAATGAATGCTTTTGACTTTGCTCACCAAGCCAAAAAGCTAGATAATGTGGTCCCAATTGTACTACTTACACACTTCTCTCGAGAAATCTCGTTCCGTCTCGAAAAAGAAGATACATCTAACTTTGATTATGTATTTTGCTGGATGGGAAATACCGATCTTATTCTAGCAATTATTAAGCTAATCGAAGATAAAAGAAATGCCGAGAACGATATTCTCGAAACAGGCGTTCAGGCAATACTTTTGGTTGAGGATTCTATTAAATATTTCTCTACCTATCTTCCGCTAATATATAAACTGATCTTGCAGCAGTCGAGCACTTTCTTGTCCGAGGCACTCAACGAGCAGCAAATGATGATGCGACGTCGTGCTCGCCCAAAGATACTTTTGGCAACAACATATAGCGAGGCCGAAGATCTATATCGAAAATATAGCTCAAACCTTTTGGGTATTATATCTGATGTGTCGTTTAAGTACAACAAAAACTCAAAGGAGTGTAGCGATGGTGGACTAGAGCTGTGTCGTATGATACACAAAGAGAACCCTCTAATGCCATTTATCCTGCAATCGTCAAAGATAGAGATAAAAAAACGTGCCGAGGAGATAGGTGCAGGCTTTGTAAACAAGTACTCAAAAACGCTTCTGCTCGAGCTTTCCGATTATATTACTCGTGAGTTTAGTTTTGGTGATTTTATCTTTAGAAGCATTGAGAGTGGGCAAGAGATTGCACGTGCATCAAACCTTACACAGCTTTACGAGGCAATAAAGGTTATAGATATCGATACTCTACTATATCATACAGGGCAGAACCATCTTTCGAAATGGATGTTCGCTCGTGGATTGTTTGCCCCAGCACAAAAAATAAAGGATGTGCGAAACGAGGAGTTCGAAAAGCCCGAAGGAATGCGTCTGTTTGTGCTTAGAACGATTCGAGACTATATCAGCATACTTGGTCAGGGAGCAATTGCGCTCTTCGATGAGAATACCTATAATCCATATATAAGATTTGCTCGCATGGGCGAAGGTTCGCTGGGTGGCAAAGCTAGAGGTTTGGCATTTATTAATAGCCTACTTCTTGAGCACAATCTGTATAATAAGTATGAAAATGTGAGAATCTCAATTCCTCGAACAGTTGTTATTGCTACCGACTATTTCGATGAATTTATCAGAAGTAATGGTCTCAAATATGTTATCTCGTCAGATGCCGATGATGCCGATATTTTGGCAGAATTTACAGGTGCTAGACTACCCGAAAAGCTAGTACAAGAGCTTAGAGCATATATTCGTCACTGTAAAGTCCCCATTGCTGTTCGCTCTTCATCAAAGTTAGAAGACTCGTACTATCAACCATTTGCAGGAATATACTCAACGTATATGGTGCCAAATTGCGATAACAGCGAGCAAATGTTAAGGCTACTTGGTAAGGCTATAAAAAGTGTTTATGCATCGGTTTATTTTGCATCGTCACGTTCATATATTCTTGCAACAAGCAACGTGCTTGCCGAAGAAAAAATGGCAGTTATAATACAAGAGCTATGTGGTAGCGAAGACAACGGATATTTCTTCCCAACTCTGTCGGGAGTAGCACGCAGCGTTAACTACTACCCCATCGAGGATGAGCAGCCAAACGAGGGAGTTGCAAATATTGGTCTTGGCCTAGGTAAACTAGTAGTAGAGGGTGGGCAGAGCCTAAGATTCTCGCCAAAACACCCAAAGAAAGTTCTTCAACTATCAACACCAGAGCTTACACTTAGAGATACACAGCGCTATATGTATGCTCTTGATATGCGCCCCGAAAAATTGCGCACATCTACTGACGATGGAGTAAACATCGAGAAAATAGACATATCAAAAGCTGGCACATTCCGTAACATGAAGTACGTTAGCTCGACATGGGATAGGCAGAATCAACGCATAAGTGACTCGTTTTTTACCGAAGGGCGCAAAATTGTTACTTTCTCTAACATTCTAAAGTATGACTCAATGCCGCTGGCAGAGATAATATCTGAGCTGCTAGAGCGTGGCTGCAAAGAGATGAGTAATCAGGTCGAAATTGAGTTTGCGGTAAATATGGATGTAAAACGTGGTTTACCAATAATATTCAAGTTCCTACAAATTAGACCTATAGTAGAGGAGGCGCAAAGCGATAAGATAGACTGGGACGGCGAAGAGCCACAAGAGGCTATTATATACGCAAAAAATGCACTTGGACTTGGCCGCATACGAGGTATTAGAGATGTTATATATGTTAAACCCGAGAGTTTCGACTCTATGACTACACCCGAGATAGGTCGTCAGATAGAGGCGATGAACACAGCTATGAGGGAGCGGGGCAAGAATTACTTGCTAGTTGGCCCAGGGCGTTGGGGTACTAGTGACCCAGCACTCGGTATACCTATTAAGTGGTCAGACATTTCGGAGGCACGCACAATTGTTGAGTGCGGTCTCGAAAACTATAGGATAGATCCGAGCCAAGGTACACACTTCTTCCAGAACCTTACTAGCTTTGGTGTGGGTTATATGACAATTAATCCACATATAGGTGATGGTGTTATGGATTACAAAACACTTGACGAAATGGAAGCTGTAAGCGAAAGCGAACATGTACGCCACGTTAGATTTTCACAGCCTCTATTTATATTTGTAGATGGTCGAAACAACTGTGGTATCGTAAGATGTAATAAGCGATAATATAAGCTAGAAATAGCGTATAGGTAATAGAAGTGCAGCTAGAGGAATTTCCTTTGGTTGCACTTCTTTTATTGGTATAATGCTCGTTCTATAAAGATTAATAGCAACACATAGTAAATATAACAGCATATAGAGCTTTGCAACAAAGTTAATTATATGAGCTAAATGCACAATGAAGTATAAAAGTTAAATTAAGGGTACGTGTATTTGTGTAATGAAATTGACACCCAATAAAGAATCCTAATCGTGTATAGTCACAATAATCAAAGCGAGTCTCATAAAAATACTAAATAGTGGGCTTGAAAACAAAGTTATTGAATTCTCATATAGCACGACTGTGCCTAAGGAAGTCGGATTGAGTTGCGATGGGATAAATTAAACACAACGATATAATCTTATATGGTATATTCTAGTGCTACGAGATACATAAATTTGATCTCTACTTCCTCTCTCCACACTAAATTCAAGACATAAATAGGTTATAAAAAGCACTTTGTAATAAATACTAAACT
>CAYJIL010000088.1:0-9658 GCA_964370235.1 uncultured Rikenellaceae bacterium
GAGGGCAAAAGCGTAACTATTCATGATTGGGCATCAAAGAAACTAGTGTCGTATGGTTTTGATGGTGAGCATATAAATACTATTGCTAACGATACTATTGCATGGATGAGTACAAATGGTAAAAACTACTTTGGTTTTAATAATCCACAAAAAAAGAGTGATTATCAATTTTGTGTATATGATAAAAACTGGAACACCGTTGCTAATGTTGACATAAAAGACGAAACTCAGCGTGCTGGTGGAGGCCTGCTATTTATACCGGGAATGTCGCCATATAACCAAACTATGAGTACTGTGCTTAGAGATACGGTGTGGGTGTTTGGCACAGATTTTGCGCTAGAGCCACTTGCTGCACTTAACAAAGGGGCGATAGTATGCCCGACCGATCTTCTTGCGGCATACGATAAGCAAAAAGAGCGAGAAAGTTACATCACTTTTGATTTCTATACCCCAATGGGCGACTATGTTTATGCAAGATATATGTATGGTGGCAAGAGCTACCAAGATATGTGGAACATAAAATCGGGCGAGTTAGTATATCGAAATGTGATTGAAGGCGAATTTGATAGGTACCTTAATTTCACAGCAAATGATGGGCAAGTGAGCGGTCTTCCTATAATATACGAGGGAGAGACAATTTATAGCGGCAACCCAATATTTGTAGATGGTAATGAGGTATATTTTGCTTTAGAACAAACATATGTAGATGAGCTAGGAATTTTTGAGAACCCAGTCGATAATCCTGCAATTCTTAAAATAACGATGGAGTAGTAGACCCATATTTGTATATTAACCCAACACCCACTTTAGTATGGATATATATAGAAAAACCATAAAGATATTATTAACAGCACTTCTCGCAACATTTTGTTGTGGGGGTGCTGTTAATGCACAAACTGCCTATACGATGGACGAGGTAATTCAACTTGCGCAACAAAACTCTATATCGTCACTGCTTGCCAAGCACACCTTCTTGAGCGACTATTGGGGATATAGGTTTTACAAAGCCAGTATGCTACCTATCCTGAGTGCTAATGCTGGGGTTGGTAATTTGAATCGTTCGATTGTTCAGCTACAAGACCCTAACACGGGAGCTATAAATTTTGTAGACAACTATAATCTATCAAACAATATTAACCTCTCGATAGACCAAAACATAGGTTTCACGGGTGGTACACTCTCGCTTTATTCGTCGCTAGAGAGGCTCGATCAGTACTCGCCCGAGAGGCGAACCACATACTTTACACAGCCCATCAGCCTATCATATGTGCAGCCTATTGGTGGATATAGCTCGATTCGTTGGGATCGCAAAACCGAGCCCCTGCGCTATGAGCTAGCAAAGATAGAGTATATTGAGGCAATGGAGGATGTGACCCTAAATGCTATTGATCTGTTTTTTGATTATCTCATTAAACTCAATAGCCTTCAGCTCAAAACAAGCAATTACCAAAACACATCGCAAGCCTTTGATATTGCCAAAAAACGCTATGAGCTGGGCACTGTTGACAAGAGCGATCTATTGCAACTAGAGCTACGCATGCTAAACGATAGTCTCGACATTAACAATGCATCGGTAGATTGCAATGTGGCCAACTTTAAGCTGCGCTCATATATTGGTATTAGCAGCGAGCAGCTAGACATTATTGCACCCAATAATGTACCCGCACTCACAGTAAACTATGATAGAGTGGTTGCTATGTGGGAAAAAAACTCATCGGTTAATGTCGATAACCGCATTAGGCTGCTAGAGGTCGAAGAAGAGATTGACAAGGCAAAAGCCGAGCAGGGAGTGAGTATCTCGCTGAATGCACAGTTTGGTCTTACACAAACGGGCGATAGTTTCACTAGTGCATATCGCAGCCCTGTCGACCAAGAGGTGGTGGGCATTTCGCTGTCGGTGCCAATTTTGGACTGGGGGCGATCAAAAGGGCGTGTAATGATGGCTCGTTCGCTCAAAGAGGTTGAGGAGAATACCATCGAACAAGGAAATATAGATGGCCGCAACGATATTATGGTTAGAGTGCTAGAGTTTAATGGGCAAAGTAACCAGTTTTATATTGCAAGGCGAGCAAGCACCATAGCTAACGATCGCTACAATATAGCACTAGAGCGTTTTGGCAATGGCTCAATATCGGTAACCGAGCTCAATACAGCACAAAGCGAGAAAGATAGTGCCACAATAACATATATTACCCAGCTTCGTAACTATTGGTACTACTACTATAACCTAAGACGTATATCGCTGTATGACTATATTAGCGAAACAGATATTTCGGCAGAATTTGACAAACTAATCGAATAATACCATCCAATTATGATAAGAAAACTACTCTCAATAATAGCATGCTCATTTGCTGTGGCTTGTGGCTCGGGCGAAAAGGCTAGCGAAGATGCTCCACTAAAGCAAAATTTTGCTGCTCAGCTTAATATCGTTGATACTATTCACCTGACTAGGGGCGATTTTCAAAAACAACTGGTTAGTAATGGCAAGCTAATGGCAAAGCACAAGAGCGATTTGCGATTTGCCACATCGGGCGAAATAGTTGAGATTGCAGCCCAAAATGGCGAGTGGGTAAACAAGGGGCATGTCATAGCAAGGCAGGATAGCCAAAATGCAGCACTTGCGCTCAAAGAGGCCGAGGTAGCAATTAAGACAGCACAAATAGCAGTAGAGGACTACCTTATTGGACAAGGGTATGGCGCAGGTGACACTGTGCCACAAAAGATAGTTGATGCTGCCCACATAAAGAGCGGATATAGCAGCGCACTACTTCAAAAAGAGAGAGCCGAGCAGAGCATCGAAGATGCAAAGATAGTAGCCCCTTTTTCGGGTAAAATAGCATCGCTTAGCCAGAGAGTGAGCGAGTATAGCGGCGATGAGTTTTGTACCATTATAGACGATAGCTCTTTTGATGTTGACTTTTCGGTACTAGAGAGCGAACTTGCCTTTGTAGAGGTGGGCTCGCCTGTTAAGGCTACAACCTTTGCAGGAGAGGCAGCCGTAGCAAGTGGTAGAGTGAGTGCTATAAACCCAATTGTCGAGAGCAATGGTCAGGTAAAGATTAGAGCTACCATCTCAAAGAGCAAAGGTTTTATGGAGGGTATGAATGTAAAAGTGCTAGTTGAAAACAAGCTGCAAAATATGCTTGTTGTACCCAAAAATGCAGTAGTTATAAGAGATAACATGGACGTACTCTTTACCTATAACCCCGACACAAAAAAGGCAGTGTGGACATACATTAACATATTGTATGGCAATAGCACCTCGTATGCCGTAGAGGCAAATTTAGATCGCACTGCCCAGCTAGCCTCGGGCGATATAGTTATTGTTAAGGGGAATCTAAATCTTGCCGATGGCTCCGAAGTTGAGCTTAGCCAAGATTAATCTTAAAGAGTGATGGTATGTTAAATAAGATGGTTGAGCGGCCTATTGCCGTAAGTATGATTATCGTAGCACTCTTGGCGCTTGGTATATTTGCCGCCTCGGTACTACCCATATCGCTTGTGCCTGATGTCGATGCACCAATGATAACGGTGCAGGTATCGTCGCCCAATATGTCGGCTAGGCAGATGAACGAAGCGGCACTAAAGCCTCTTCGTGGTCAACTTATGCAGCTGGCTGGAATCGAAGATATAAACTCCGAGGCAAGGGATGGTAGCGGAACAATCACCCTAAAGTTTAACTATGGGGCAAGCATCGATTTTGCCTTTATAGAGGTGAACGAGAAGATAGACCGTGCCATGTCGAGCCTACCCAACGATATGGAGCGACCCAAGGCCGTTAAGGCAAGTGCTACCGATATACCAGCCTTTTACCTAAACCTAGAGCTAAAAGGTGCCAAAGACGATTTTACACAATTTAGTACCTTTGCCCGTTCGGTGCTAATAAAGCGCATAGAGCAGCTGCCCGATGTGGCAATGGTTGATATTAGTGGCGACTCATATAGCCAAATAGTTATTATTCCCAACGAAGATAAGCTAGAGCGCCTAGGCGTTAGTTTTGATGTAATAAAGCGTGCCCTGCTCGAAAGAGAGATAAACCTTGGAACACTATCAATAAAGGATGGCGAATATCAATATAGTATTCGCTTTGACCCCTCGGCAAGTAGCATTGCCCAAATACGTGATAGCTACATAAAAATAGATGGTAGATTATACAAAATATCAGAGCTTGCAAAGGTCGAGAGCCAAGAACAAAAGCGCAAAGGAATGGTGCTATCAGACGGGCAAGAGGGTATTACACTAGCCATCATTAAGCAGAGCGATGCACAAATGCGTAGTTTCAAAGAGAGTTTTGATGAGCTACTCGTTCACATGCGTAGCGACTACCCACAAATCGATTTTAAGATAACCCGTGACCAAACACAGCTACTCGAGTACTCGATTAATAACCTCATACAAAATATCATAATGGGTGCGCTGCTTGCCTGCTTTGTGATATTTATCTTTATGCGTGATATTCGCACGCCTCTTCTCATTGTTATAACCATCCCCCTGTCTATTATCTTGTCTTTGCTGGTGATGTACCTTTTGGGTATTACCATCAATATCATATCGCTATCGGGCCTTATACTGGGTATGGGTATGATTGTAGATAACTCTATAATTGTCATTGACAATATTACTCGCAGGCTAAACGGTGGCGAGCCTTTGCGCCTTGCCACAACAGAGGGTGCACGAGAGGTATTTATGCCAATGCTCAGCTCGGTGCTAACTACTTGTGCCATCTTTGTACCGCTCATCTTTATGGGCAATATGGCAGGTGCACTGTTCTACGACCAAGCTCTGTCGGTAGCCATTAGCCTATTTTCGTCACTAGTTGTTACTATAACCGCTATTCCGGTGTACTATTACCAGCTACACAAACACCAGAGAATATCGGGCGATAACTTCTTGCACAAGCTAGTGGCTAAGGCAAATATGCACGCTGCATATGAACGTGGGTTAAAATGGTGTTTTCGCAAACAGCGCATAGTTTGGGCTGCTCTTGCTGTGTTAATGGTAGTGGTTGGTGTTATATTCACCCAGCTAGAGAAAGAGACCTTGCCACATATTACCGAGAATGACACAATGCTTACGATTCATTGGAACGAACGATTGTCGATAGAGGAGAGTGCCCAACGCTCTGCTCAAATATGTGATGTGAGTGATCAAAACATAGAGCAAACTACCATTATGGCAGGTGCACAAAACTTTATGCTTTCGCACACTCCACAAATTACACAAGAACAAGCTATTATATACATAAAGGCAAAGGACGAGGAGCACCTAAAAATACTAAAAAATGATATTGCAGCATATATTGGTGTAAACTATCCTAGCTCGCAGTATGAGTTCTCGTCGTCGGACAATGTCTTTAACCTCATATTTGGTAGTAGTGATGCACAGCTTGTGGCTCGTCTTCGCTCGATGGATGGCGATGCTGCCGACCCACACAAGCTAAATATACTATTGAATGAGATATCAATTGCTCTGGGCGATATACACATCAAACCTGCCGCATATAGCCAGCAAATAGCATTTGCTCCTCGTGGTGATATTATGGCGCTATACGGAGTGTCGGTGGGCTCGATAGTTGAGGCACTGCGTAATTCGCTAACAGAGAACGAGCTATACCGGGTCATTGATGGTAGCGAATCTATTCCCGTAATTATTGGTAGAGACCGCATATCGCTTGCTAGTTTGCTAGAGTCAACCTACATCGAAGTAATAGATAGCCAGCAACAAGAGACCCAGAAACTGAGTGTCGCTACATTTTTGTATGAGGTTAAATCACAAGATCTCAAGAGCATTGTATCTGGTGCCGAGGGTAACTACTATCCGCTAGAGATAGATGTGCCTAGTAGTCGTGTGCCCCAGATTATAGAGACAATTGATAGAGTAGTGCTAGATGACACTAACTTTGAGGTTAGTTATTCGGGTAATTACTTCACCACCTCAGAAATGCTAGAGGAGCTAATCACCATACTCGTTGTTGCCCTACTGCTACTTTATTTTATACTTGCAGCACAGCTAGAGTCTATGGTGCAGCCACTCATTATTCTTAGCGAGATTGTAATCGACCTCTTTGGTGCTTTTGCACTAATGTGGCTCTTTGGGGTAACCCTCAATATTATGTCGATGATTGGTCTCATTGTTATGTGTGGTATTGTAATTAACGACTCGATACTAAAGATAGATACCATAAATCGTATTCGCCGAGAGGATAAAAAATCGCTGCTACGTGCCATCCTAGAGGGTGGTAATCGCAGGCTTACCCCCATTATAATGACCTCGCTAACAACGATACTTGCCATTTCGCCTTTCCTTATCACAGGAGATAAGGGCTCCGATTTGCAATACCCACTATCAATTGCACTAATTGGAGGTATGATAATAGGTACGCTAGTGAGTCTATATTTTATTCCGCTGGTCTATTATCTAGTATATAAAGGAGGCAAGAAATGGTAGCAAAAAGAAAGATATCATCCTTTTCGGTTTTGCTGATTATGGCTACGCTAATGACAATTGGTGTGGCTATGATACCTATGCTCAATGTTAAATATATGCCCGAGAAAGAGCTAACAGCTCTCACCATCAATTATAATTGGTCGGGAGCTTCGGCACGCATTCTCGAAGCAGAGGTTACCTCTAGGCTAGAGAGTGCACTTGCATCTATGCAGGGAATCGAGAGTGTATCCTCCCAAAGTAACAAAGGCTATGGTAGTGTTGAGGTAATGTTAAAGGAGGGAACCTCCAAGGAGGTGGCACGCTTCGATATATCTAGCCGCATAAGGCAAATATACCCCTCGCTACCACACGGGGTTAGCTACCCATCTATTAGTGGCTCGCTTTCGGGGCGCAACAAACAAGCGGTGCTAGTATATACCATAAACTCGGCAATGCCTTCAGACAAAATAAAGAGTTTTGTCGAAGATAATATCACTCGTCATATAACACAGGTTGATGGTGTGGGCGATGTTATTGTGTCTGGTGCTACGCCATATGTATGGGAGGTTATCTTCTCTAGTGCACAGGCAAATAGGCTAGGTATTAGCTCAAGTGATATTGCAGATGCTATAAATAATTACTTTAACGAAAACAACATCATTGGCACAGCTAGCGATGATAGTGGTCACGAGCACACCCTAAAGATAGCCTCGCAGCTATCCGATAAAATCGAGCCCTCTAGGCTAGAGTCACTAGTTATAAAACGATCGGATAATCGTGTTATCTACCTTGGTGATGTAGCAAAGGTGCGCATGGTTGAGGCAAGCCCTAGTAGCTATTATCGTATCAATGGTCTCAATACTGTTACGATGGTAATATATGCCAATAAGGAGGCAAATACCATCGATTTAGCCAGCAACGTAAAGAGCGTAGTTGGAGAGTGTGCGCCAATATTTGGTAGTAGCTATGCTCCGCTACTTGTTTATGATTCGTCTGAATACATTAAGGACGAGCTAGACAAGATATACCTAAGAACACTGCTATCTATTGTTATACTTTTGGTGTTTGTCTATATTGTTAGCCGCAGTGTGCGCTATCTCTTTATTATAGCTATGAGCATGGTGGCAAATATTCTAGTTGCCTTTATTCTATATAATATCTTTGAGCTAGAGATACATCTATATTCGCTAGCGGGCATTACCGTTTCGCTAGGTATGGGTATAGATGCTGCTATTATAATGGTAGATCATTATGGTTTTTACAAAGACCGAAGAGCATTTCTCTCTATCTTTGCAGCCTTGTTAACTACTATTGGTTCGCTTACTATTGTCTTCTTTTTGCCCCAAGCACAAAAAGATAACCTAATTGATTTTTCGGCAGTAATCATCATTAATTTGGCTGTTGCAATGGTAATTGCTTTGTTGTTTATTCCAGCACTTTTTGACAAACTCCCAATTAAGAAAGAGCGCAAGGCTAGGTCGATAGGGGCAAGACGAAGAGCCGTAAAAATTAGTGGTATATATGAGCGATTTATAATATTTGTGCGCCGCCACCGTGCTTTATTCTCTGCTGGTGTGATTTTGCTTTTTGGTCTACCGGTGTTTATGCTGCCCACACACATAGAGGACGACAAGGGTAATCCCAAGGTCGATTTTTATAGCAAGCTATATAATAATACTTTTGGTAGTAATTTCTATAACAATAACATAAGAGAGTATGCAGATATAGCTCTAGGTGGTGTTTTGCGTCTATTCTCGCAGCATGTGAGCGAATCGGGCGGCTATCGCAACCCATCACGCCCCGAGCTGAGTATACACGCTGCAATGCCCGAGGGCTGCACCATAGCACAGCTAAACGAGGTAGTGAAACAAATGGAGAACTACCTAAGTAGCATCGAAGAGGTAGATCAGTACCAAACAAGCATTAGTTCCTACAATAATGGTTCGATACGAGTGAGCTTTAAGCCCGAGTACGAAGATACTGCCGTTCCGCTAGGTATAAAGAGTAGTATTATAGCACAAGCAATAAACTATGGTGGCGCAAACTGGCGAGTATCGGGAATTGACGACCAAGGTTTTAACAACAATATAGTCTCTGGTTATAAGGCACACTCTATAACTCTTACGGGCTATAACTACGACACACTATATGCCTATGCCGAGGCTATGCGTGATACGCTACTACAAAACAAGCGTGTTAGCGCACCCGAAATTACGGGAGGTAGCAACTATTGGTATGGGGCGATTAGTCGTAACGAGTTTGTTATCGACTACGATAACAAGCAAATATCGCAGCTAGGCGTTAATATTCGCAGCTATTACTATAATATTTATGAGTTACTATACCAAAACACCATAGCTAGGGTTTATGATGGCGAAATGGTGCGTGATGTGGTGTTGTATTCTGCCGATAGAGACGATTTTGATGTGTGGCATCTTGAGAATGCTCCACTGGCCGTTGATAGCATTCAAGTTAAGCTAAGCGACTTTGGTACAATAACAAAGAAGCGCATGGGTAATAACATCTACCGCAAAGACCAGCAGTATACACTTACATTGGCATATGACTTTGTGGGTTCGGCAAAGCTAGCTAATAGGGTAACCGATAGCACAATAGAGAAGTTCAACAACGAGATATTCGCTATTGGCTATAAAGCCCAAAAACGAAGTGCTATGTGGTGGAGTGCCGACGATAAAGGGCAATACTACCTGCTAGGGCTTATTATTGTTATAATTTATTTGATATGTGCTGTGCTATTTGAGTCGCTACGCAAACCACTTGTAATCATATCGCTAATCCCAATCTCGTTTATTGGCTTGCTTATGGTATTTTACTTTGGCGATTTTATATTCGACCAAGGTGGATTTGCCTCGCTTGTGCTACTTAGTGGTATTGTGGTAAATGCAGGTATCTACCTCATCGAGGAGTTTAATATCATCTCTTCGCAACACCGAGTCAGCACTTTGCGCATATACATTAAGGCGTTCAATCGCAAGATAACCCCCATCCTAATCACCATCATATCAACAGCAATAGGCCTAATCCCATTCCTATATGATGGCAAGGACGAGACATTTTGGTTTGCCTTTGCCATTGGCTCAATCGGTGGTCTATTGTTCTCGATTATAGCTATCGTAATTTTCCTACCAATGTACATGCCCTTGGGCGAGAAGAAAAGGAATTAGTTGATAATGCCGATATGTTTGTTTTGTAGTAACTGTTGTGTAAT
>CAYJIL010000089.1:0-9547 GCA_964370235.1 uncultured Rikenellaceae bacterium
TTTTTTTATAATATATATACAATGCAACCGTTAAGAACACGTTACACCAACATTATCAAGCATATATACTATAAAATCATTTTGTAAAATAAAATATAATTTTGTAAATTAGCAAACTCATCCCCCTAACTACATAGCAATACCTAGTTTCCTTTTTATTAATTTTAACCCAAATTAGTAATGAAAGAGCAAAGAGTAGAGTTTATTGATTTAGCAAAAGGCATGTGCATTTTGCTTGTTGTGATGGGGCATTGCAAAATTGCCAATAACGTTCCCGGTTTCGAAATAGTGAGAATGCCGTTCTACTTTATTATTTCGGGATTATTCTTCAAAACTTATGGATATTTTTTTAGTTTTTTCATAAAAAAAACGAACCGAATAGCCATTCCGTTTTTCTTTTTTATGGTCACTAGCATAATTTTAGATTATGTGTTTGCTATAATGAGCAACGACCCCTCGGGCATGCCCAATTTATATCGAATTTTGTTTGGTCTCGAAGATTTGGTGAATATTCCAATATGGTTTTTGGCAGCACTATTTTGGAGCGGAATATTTATGTATCTAGTATTTATGACCATAAAAAATCATACCTTGCGCATTATAACAATAGTTGCGCTGGGATTTTTGGGTTACGCACTAGGACACTACCAAATACCATCGCCATTTAGCATGTTTACGGGGCTAACAGCGCTACCATACTATGGTTTTGGCTACTACTTGGCAAAAGGGCCTATACTACACCCAAATAGGTATGATAAATACAATGGTGTGTTTGTGGTGGTGTTATATGGTGCATCATATTTTTTGTCGCAAATGATAGATCCTGCAAAGTTCGATCTTAGAGTAAATTTGTTTGACAGCCCATTACTGTTTTATGTCCTAGGCATAACATCAACCCTTACACTGCTATTATTGTGTAAAATTATAAAGCAAATTCCAATACTCACATACATTGGCCGCTACTCTATTATCGTGCTATGCACACACTTTTTATTCGCAATATTTGTCTCTAGGCTGCTCCTCATTTCTAGTAATTTGGTGTTACTAATAGCTGTGCTTGCTCTTAGCATTGCAAGCATTCCGCTATGCAAAAAAATAATACCTTGGTTTGTAGCACAAAAAGATTTGATAAAGGTAGAATAAATCTCGACTCATTGCACAGCACAGGCAAGAGCATATTACCCAATAAAAAAACACAGAGAACAGTTTTGCTCTCTGTGTTTTTTTATTGTGAGTTAACTAGCAGCTAACGCTATGTTACTACAAAGCCGATGCTTTGCCCGATTCTAAATCAACTTTTATTTTCACTGGGAAAATAAGGCTACCATCACGCATTGCATTAACATCTGCCTCGATATTTTTTGCTTTACGTGCTGGTTTTGCACTATAAATCTTTTTGCCTTTGTAGTAGATAGTAATCTTTTTATCGAGATTCATCATAGCATCGTTAACACCAACGATAAGCGATGGAACATTAGCCTCTAAAATATCGATTCTACCATCTTGTGTATAGCTAGCAACAATTTTATCGTTTTGCTTTTTGCCTGCCTCACTTGCCGTTAGCCAGTAGTAGTTATCACGAATTACATCGTCTTGAATCCAAACAACTTTTTGAGGGATTGGGTTACGCACAAACTTAGGCATCCAAGCCATAGACACAGTGTCGTCACGATGCATCCAGTGACCATGCTGAGGATATATCTTCACAAGGTGCTTGTAACCACCATCGTCGCCCATCTCTAGTGCACCTAGCTTGTCGCTCCATGTTTGTGCATGAATATTACGGTCATATGGAGTATCTTTTGCTCCCATAAACAGAGCAAATGGCAAGTTGCGTAGGTTCTCGATTTGTGCATCGCCCGGGTGCCCAGCACTCATAGCAGCCGCTGCAAAATGATCGGCCAAACGTGGAGCTAGCTGGTATGTACCATCACCACCTGCCGAGTAACCCATAACATATACTTTGTTAGGATTAACATTCTCATATATTACAGCAAGTGCAATTGCCTTTTCGATAAAGTGATCCATATATTCTTGGTGCCACAAGTTCCAAGTATTGGTTGGGGCACGAGGCACAAAATATAGACCCTCAACTGGAGTATATAGTTTCTTTTGGTTATCCCACTGCTTATCGTTTAGCTCGGCAGGAGCACCACCACCACCATGCATCGAAATGTACATTGCACGACCATCGGCTGGCTCATCGCCAAACACCTTTGTGGTAAATGGCATCTTGTAATCACCGTTTGTTAGAACACCGCTCACCCACTCTTTGGCATAGTTGGTTCTTAGCTCAATATCACGAGCCTCTAGTAGCTCGGTAGCAAGGGCAACACTCTCGCTTTTTGTTAGTTTACCATTGGCAACCACAGTTAGTGGTAGTGCCGCAAGCAAAGTTATTGCAATTGATTTTAATATTCTCATTGTTTGCATTTTACATATATAGCAGAACTAGCTGCTCTTGGTTGTTATCGTTTGCTTTAAACTTGTGGCTCTTGCCTGCGTAGTTAATGGTAAATTCACCACCTTTTGCTAGGTTAACTGTGTAGTAGTCTAGCATATCGGCATTAGGACCACGGCTCTTGCCCGCTGCAACCTGAGCACCCGAAGCGTCTGTAATTTTAAGTTCAGTCTCAATGCGGTCGGCGCTCACTTTGTCTGAACCCCCCTCTTTTAAAACCTTGATAGTTACTGTTATTTCGTTTTCGCCTTTAGCCTTAGCAATTTGCTGTCCTTTGTAAATGTGCACATAACGATCGGTTACCTTTACACCCGGAATTGAATAATCCTCGGTAGCCCACACCATTGGGAAGTACTGCTTGCTATCACCCACAGGAGCATAAGAGCTTGCATATACTTGGTGCTCAGGTGCTGTTTGCCCCTCAAATTTAGCACAACGATCAAGGAACCAACCATGGTCTAGTTTCTCGAAATAGAATTCGGTGAAGTACCAACGACCATCGATCCACACCTCGCTCCATGTGTGGTTACCCTCTTTTGTTACCCAAAGTGGAGTACCTGCAACACGTGATGGAATACCAACTGCTCTAAATGCGTCTGAAAGCAGAATAGAAAGACCGCTACACGATGCCATACCAATAGCCATAGACTCACGAGGCGACTGGTTAGGTTTGTTGCGCTTGGTATTGTACTCTACACCTACAAGTGCCTTAAGCGATTTGTTAATTGTGTCTACCGCTTGGTTAATATCTTTAGCATCGGCAACAAGTGGCTTTAACATTTTATAGAAACTCTCTCTCCACTCGTCACGAGTCTCGTTCATAAGCGCATATGGAAGTACATCGTTAAAGAATAGCTCTTTGTCCATGCTCTTAGCCCATGCAAACTCGTTACGAGCTTTATATGCAAACTCAATGTTCTTTAGGATATACTCAACTGGTAGTGTATCTAAATCGGCCTGTGGCATATGAGTATAAAGAAACGTAATAGCCTCTTTTTGCTCGCCCTCTAGCGATGCAATTGCATTTTCTATTTTTTGTGCACGTTCTTGTGGCAAGCTACTTAGACGCTCGCTCAGTTTTGCATCTAGCTGATTACCTTGACAACCAACCATGAATAGTGCAGCCGCAGCAACAGCTACAATTTTTGACAATAATCTTTTCATTTTCTCTATTTAGTATATTATTTTCTTTCGTTGATATAAAATTTTCTACATCTAGGCAAATATAGTGCAAATCTAGTAGAATACAAAAAAGAGGCTGCCTTTACGGGGCAACCTCTTCTTTTCGTTGAAAAGCAACAATTAGTTGTTGTTCTTCTTATCGTAATGTTTTTGATAACGGCTCTTAAACTTATCTATACGTCCGGCAGTATCAACTAGCTTCATCTTACCTGTATAAAACGGGTGTGATGTGTTAGAGATTTCCACCTTCACTACAGGATAGGTTTCGCCATCCACTTCTAATGTTTCTTTTGTCTGGATCGCGGACCTGCACAAAAACACAGTTTCGTTAGACATATCTTTGAATGCAACGATACGATAATTCTCTGGATGAATACCTTTTTTCATGTGTTTTGATTTTATGTAATGTTAATGTTTCCTAAAAAGTATGCGCAAAGGTAGTTATCTTTTTTCTAAAAACAAAAAACTAAGTGCTCTTTGTCTAAAAAATATTGGTAATCGATAAAAAAATAGCCTTTGCAGCTGGTCAAGTTCGCCTTGGCACTCCCCAAAACATATATGCTAGGGGGAGCGCTAAGACGTATAGCTTATATTAAGAATTATCTTCTACGACGACCACCGTCTCTTGAACCGCCTCTAGAGCCACCCTTTGCTCCATCTCTCGATGGACCACGTCTGTCTCCACGACCCTCGCCACGGAACGAGCGACCTTCGCCACTTCTTCCACGACCTTCGCCGCCTCTTTCACCACGGAATGAACGACCCTCGCCGCCTCTTCCACGACCTTCGCCACGAGACTCACCACGACCTTCGCCGCCTCTGTCACCACGGCCACGACCACGACCACCTTCACGCTTTTCTTTAGCGATCTCGGCAATTGGACGAGAACCACCCTCACGCTTGTTAAGCGCACGAGTTACAGCCTCAGCATCCTCAAATGGAATTGTTACAAACGAGTACTCCTCTAGTATCTTAACATCGTCAATCTTGCGATCTGGAACCGAACTAACCTCACGAATAAGGTCTACTAGAGCCTTAGCTGTTAGGCCATCACGGCGACCAATAGCAATAAAGATACGAGCTGTACCCTTTCTGTCAACGCTGAATGAGCGAATCTCTGGGTAGCTTGACTTGTCAAGATCGTTCTTGAATGCCATCTTAAGTAGTGCCGAAAGAGCTGTGCGAGCATCAACATTACCTAGGATCTCATCAGCCATTTGCTCATAATCACCAAATAGTTGTGCATCGATAGTCTCTTGTAGCTCCTCTACGATGTTTTGTTTCTTAATTGTGATTACATCACTAACTGTTGGTAGCTCCTCACGACGAATATCCATCTTTACGTGACGACACATAGAGGTGAACAAACGGTACTCACTCTTAGAGATGAATGTGATAGCAGTACCCTCACGACCTGCACGACCTGTACGACCAATACGGTGAACGTAGCTCTCAGAATCTTGTGGAAGTGAGTAGTTAATAACGTGTGTTAGGTTGTTTACATCGATACCACGTGCTGCAACGTCTGTTGCAACAAGAATATTGATTTGCTTGCGCTTAAAGCGGCGAAGAATCTTCTCGCGCTGTGCCTGCGAAACATCACCGTGTAGTGCGTCTACGGCATAGCCACGCTCAAGCAGCTTAGTAGTAAGCTCATCGGCAGCAACCTTAGTTCTTGAGAATACGATAGCATAAAACTCGTTCTCAACATCAATAATACGAGTAAGTGCATCAAACTTGTCGCTCTCTCTTACCTCAAAGTAAATTTGATCTGTAAGGTCAGCTGTTAGCTGCTTGCTCTCTATTTTAATGTGCTTTATCTCTTTCATAAATCTCTGCGAAAGATCTGCCACACGTGGAGGCATAGTTGCAGAGAATAGTAGGATACGCTCATTACCGCCTGCCTCTGAAAGAATCTCGTTAACATCGTCAATAAAGCCCATGTTAAGCATCTCGTCAGCCTCGTCTAGCACAGCCCAATCTAGCGACTTAAGGTCGATAGTCTTGCGGCGAATGTGGTCTAGAGTACGACCTGGAGTACCAACAACGATATCAACGCCTTTCTTAAGGCGACGTAATTGCTCCTCGATAGAGGCTCCACCATAGATTGCAGAAATAGTGATACTGCTGTTTTTCTTTAGGGAGTTAAGCTCATCAACCACCTGAAGTGCAAGCTCACGAGTAGGAACTAGTACTAGTGCCTGTGGTTTGCCAGTTGATTTTTTGATGCGCTCAAGTACAGGCAGTCCAAATGCTGCTGTCTTACCTGTGCCGGTTTGAGCTTGTGCGATAACGTCGCATTCTGTGCTCAGGATCAAAGGGATTGTCTCTCTCTGGATTGGCGATGGTTGTTCAAAACCTTTCGCTCTAATAGCTTCTAGCGTCTCCTCTGAGAGACCTAAAGCTCTAAATTCATCTAATTGTGTCATTGAATAGTTTGCGCCATTAACGCAATTTTTTCTGATAAAGAGCTCTTGCAGCCATCCCGGTTGCCCTCTATCTGTAAATAATCAGCCACAAAGATACTCTATTTTATCGAAATAGCAAAATTACAGCAAAATATAAATCGTCAAGTCGTTCTAATTCAGTTTTTTTGCCCAATCGCAAAGACTCTAGCACATATCGTTTTGATAGCACAATCGCATATTTAGTATAAGCTACTAGTCATATCTATTTCTTTTACTCTAAATTCACAACCAATAGACGCTATTTTACTGCATAAATACGATAACTAATATTTATAAAATTTGATGTTATTTTATATAAAATAACAAAGACATATTAATGGTGTTTTTGTTATTAATGATGTTTTACACTAGTTTATAATAAAACAACACTCTAAGTTAATACATAATTATTCCACACAAACACATAACACCCTAATACAAAAGGGGTTCATGAATAAAAAAAGTATAATATAGTTTGTATTGTATTAAAATTTACTACCTTTGCAGCGGATTAATAGTGGCTAATTTAACGAATTATTCGGTTAAAAATCCAGATAGAGACCTATTTAGAGGTATAATTTTACTTTATTATAGCGCTTTTACAATAAAGTAAAATTAAAAATTTAGCAATAAAAAATTGCTCAACAACGATTGTCGTGCTACCCTATGGGGTAAGTGATAATATAATGGTTAAAAAAAAGTGTCAAAGGGTGTAACTCTAGGAGTTGCGCCCTTTTGACGCTATATAGTGCATCTATTTTGGTGTTTCGGGGCATTCAAGACCAAAAACCACAGCCACAAACAAGCCTTACACAAAACAGAATTATTACAGAATACCACCTAACAACTTTCAATTACACCCATTTTATTATCAAATAAAAAATAATTACTATTTTTGCGGCATAAATAACAATAAAACACAACTAACACAAAAAAATTAAGCCCCAACACAAAATGACAAAAAAACACCTAAGTAGCCTACTCGCTCTCACACTAACGTGTAGCGCAGTGGCACAAGAGAATATCTATCACGAAAATTGGATAGATCTCAACAAAAACGGGAAAAAAGATATTTACGAAGATTCATCCCAAACTATCGACAACCGCATTAAAGATTTGCTTAGTCAAATGACCATTGACGAAAAATGTATGCAATGCGTTACTTTATATGGTTACAATAGAGGCACAGGACTAAAAGATCAACTCCCCACGCCCGATTGGAAGAATCAAGTATGGAAAGATGGACTAGCAAATATTGACGAGCACCTAAACGGTGTCGTCCCAACCGATTACTCATATCCATATAGCACACATGCCGAAGCAATTAACACCGTTCAGCGTTGGTTTATCGAACAAACTCGCCTAGGCATACCTGTCGATTTCTCAACCGAGGGAGTACACGGTCTCAATCACGACCGTGCAACATCGTTCCCTGCCCCCATTACAATTGGTTCGACTTGGAACAAAAACCTTGTTAAGTGGGGAGGCGAAATTGCAGGGCGAGAAGCACGAGCACTTGGCTACACAAACGTATATGCACCAATTCTCGACCTTGCACGTGACCCACGCTGGGGACGAGTACTAGAGTGTTATGGCGAAGATCCATACCACGTATCACAGCTAGGTGGTGCATTAGTGGCAGGTTTACATTCCGAAAATGTAGTCTCTACAATGAAGCATTTTGCAGCATACAGCGTACCCAAAGGTGGTCGTGACGGATATACTCGCACCGATCCACACATATCGCCTCGTGAGCTACATCAACTACACCTATATCCATATCGTCAAATTATAAAGGAGCACAGCCCACGCGGTATAATGAGTAGCTATAACGATTATGACGGTGTGCCAGTAGCGGCTAGCTACCATTTTTTGACCGAGCTTTTGCGTCAAGATTACGGGTTTAAGGGTTACATCGTGTCCGATAGCGATGCAATTGAATATGTACACAACAAACACCGAGTAGCCCCTACATACAAGGATGCAATTCGTCAAATTGCCGAGGCAGGACAAAATGTTCGCACTACATTCTCTCCACCATCTGTCTTTTCGGAACCACTAAAGGAGCTAGTAAAAGAGGGTCGTCTATCGATGGACGTGCTAGATAGAAATGTGGGCGATGTGCTACGTGTGAAATTCGAGCTAGGCCTATTCGACGCCCCTTATGTCGAAGATCCAGCAGCAGCCGACAAGATTGTTGCAGGCGAGGGCACACAAGAGTTTTTGGAGCAAATGGCACGTGAGTCACTTATTCTGCTAAAGAACGACAATGGCACACTTCCACTAAATATCGACAAGCTAGATAATATTCTAGTTACAGGCCCTCTTGCAGTAGACACAACGGCCTATGTTAGCCGCTATGGCCCACAAAACCTAACAGTTACTAACGTACTAGAGGGTGTGCAGGACTATGTTGGCGATAAGGCAAAAGTAACCTTTGAGATGGGTTGCGAAGTAGTTAATCCGGGCTGGCCCGAGAGCGAAATTATACCTGTGCCTATCACCTCACAAGAGAAAAGCATGATTGCAAAGGCTGTTGCAAAAGCAAAGCGTAGCGATGTAATTATTGCCGTACTAGGCGAAGACGAAAAGCGATGTGGCGAGAACAAAAGTCGTACATCCTTAGATTTACCTGGGCGTCAGCTAGAGCTACTACAAGCACTGTATAAGACTGGTAAGCCAATTGTGCTAGTGCTTATTAACGGACAGCCACTAACAATAAATTGGGAGAACAAATATATACCTGCAATTCTTGAGGCATGGTTCCCCAACGCAATTGGAGGCAAGGCAATTGCCGAGACACTATTTGGTGAATACAACCCTGGAGGCAAACTTCCTGTTACCTTCCCAAAGAGCATTGGACAAATTGAATGGAACTTCCCATACAAGCCATGGTCACATGGTTTCCAGTCACAAGATGGATTGAACGGAGGTACAACAACAACGGCTGTTGATGGCGAACTATATCCGTTTGGTTATGGTTTATCATACACTACTTTTAAGTATTCAAACCTAAAGGTTACACCACTTGATCCTAAGACAAAGCAGGATATTACTGTTACTTTTGATATTACCAACACGGGCGATAGAGCTGGTGACGAGGTAGCTCAGTTATATTTTAGGGATAAAGTGAGTAGTGTTATAACTTATGAATACCAATTAAGAGGGTTCGAGCGTGTGTCGCTAAAACCGGGCGAAAGCAAGAGCGTTACGTTTAAGCTAAAGCCTGAAGATTTTGAACTTCTTGATAAGAATATGGAATGGGTTGTTGAACCAGGTGAGTTTGAAATATTTGTTGGTGGTAGTTCAAAGGATTTGCCTTTGAAAACCACTATTAATATGGTGCTGTAATACATTTTAGTACGTTTCTCATGGTGGTTAGCGGTATTACATCTTACTACTTCTCTCACAGCTGGGAGGTCAATGGTAATATAATACACTTTACTACCTCCCTCAC
>CAYJIL010000090.1:0-9205 GCA_964370235.1 uncultured Rikenellaceae bacterium
TAAAAAAGAACGAAAAATTTGTATTGCTACGAAATTTTCGTAGCTTTGTGAAAGAATCGTAGAATGATTGCCCAAATTATCACATAACAGTTATTATCATGCAAAAACTAACAATACAAGAAGAGGAAGTTATGCAAGCAATATGGCAGTGTGGCACAGGAGTAGTAAAAGACTTTATGGCTAAACTTCCACAAAAAGATAACATTCCCTACACAACGGTTGCCTCTGTTGTGCGTAATCTCGAGCGCAAAGAGTATGTCGAATCTCGCAAGTTTGGTAACACAAACGTATACACCCCCATAGTGTTGCTAGCAGACTATAAACGTCACTTTATGCGAGGTGTAGTAAAAGATTACTTTACCGACTCATATCGTGATGTAGTAGCCTTTTTTGTAAAAGAAAAGAATATATCAAAAGAAGAACTACACGAAATAATCGACTTAATCGAAAAAGGAGAGCAATAGATTATGGAAAGAGAGATTGTTTTGTATTTGCTAAAGGCAAATTTGGCAATAGTGCTTTTGGCAGGGCTCTATCGTTTGGTTATGCAAAATGACAGAGAGTTTAATATTCGCAGGGGCTACTTGTTAATTGGTGTAATGTGTGCGTTTTTGTTTCAGTTTATTCCCTCGCCACTAGCACCCATCGAGCAAAGTGCGGCAATAGCTAATGCCTTATCGCTGCCTACAATTAGTGCTGCTAACATTCAGTCTAGTAGCGTGAATGTGTGGATGGTTACACTAGCTGTTTGGGGCAGCGTGTCGCTAGTAATACTACTAAAAATGTTGTATGCCATTTTTGCGGTGGTGGTAATTCGTCTATCGTCTGTGTCAGCCCATCTGCATGGCACAAAGGTGTTTATTCCCAAACATGCACAAGGTGCTTTTACTCTATTTGGGTGGGTGTTTATACCCAAAGAAGAGATGTACAGCAAAAATATTTTGTGCCATGAACTATCACATCGAAATGGTTTGCATAGTGTCGATATTCTTGTGAGCGAGTTGCTTCGTTTGGTTTTGTGGATGAACCCTGCCGCATGGTATCTTAGGGCTATTATGCGAGAAAATCTCGAATTTATTGCCGATCGTGCCGTTATTGAATCGGGAGTCGATAAACGCAGCTATCAGTATGAATTACTAGATCGCTGCTTGGTAAAAGAAAAGAGTATAGTTGCAACATACTTCAATAATTCAAAACTTAAAAATCGTATTATTATGATGAACAAACAAAGTAAATCGCCACTAGGAGTTCTAAAGTATGGCATTTTGCCAATTATGGTGTTGGCACTATCGTTAACAAATGCACGAGCTGTTGCACAAACCGAGCTGTCTGTGAGCTCAAATGCCGATAGTGTTTCGGTATATATTGATGGTGAAATTTCAAACATCAATGTGTTTAACAAAATAGATCCAAACCAAATAGAGTCTGTGGCTGTTGATAACTCTACATCGCCTAGTTCGATGATTGTAACAACCCGAGAAGCAGCCTCTTCGGGCGACGTTATAACGGTTGTGGGAGCAAAGCAGCCTGCTGGTGGCGCAAAGCAAATGCATAATGAATTATCGGTTGTTGGCAGTAGTTTTCCGCTAGTGATAATTGATGGCAAGGAGGCCGATCAAAAACAAATGAATGCGCTAAACCCAGAAGATATTGAATCGATAAACGTTCTAAAAAAAGAGAGTGCAACCAACAAGTATGGCTCAAAAGCTGTGAATGGGGTGATTGAGGTAATTCTAAAATAGAAACACAAACAAACGAGAGAGTAGCTACGAGTGGTGGCTACTCTTTTTTTTGTTTGGTTAAAAACGACAAAAAATGTCACAATGTTTTAAAGTTTCAACATAATCACTATCTTGCATTGTTAAAACAGAAAATATGGATTCTTGGCAAAGGTTAGAGGCAGTGATAAAGTGGGCAGGCATGTCTACTAATAGCTTTGCTATGCACATAGGCCTGAGACGTGCCGAGAATTTATACCAAATCAAAAAAGGCAATAATGCCATAAGTAGCCGCTTGGCAAAGCAGATTATCGATATGTTTCCGCAAATCGATTTTGAATGGCTCTTGCGGGGCGAAGGTTCGATGGTGAGAGGGCAGGTATCACAGTCTAAACCACGCACAACAACTTTGCCTATACTTGTGGGCGACCCAGCTAACCCCGAGTTTGAGCTGCAAGTGCCTTTGCAGTTTGTCGACCCCACACTTGCGCCCGGTTGCGATGTGGTAATTCGCATTTCGGGTGCTGTGATAACCAACCTTGTTCCACCAAAATCGACCCTTTTTTTAAAACGAATCGACTCTAGCTTCATAGAGTTTGGGCAAATCCACTTGGTTGTGGTGGGTAACACTAGCTATTTGGCACGAATAAAAAGAGGGAGCGATGGTTTTGTTGAGCTTTATCCATTTGTAGATGGTCAGTTAAATGAGCAGTGCTTAATAGAATCTATCACAAAAATATACTCGCTAGTTGGCTATTTTGTGACGCTATAATCTGTTTTTATCCCTATATATAGTAAAAAACTCATTTTTGGGGGCAAAAACCCAATAAATTCTGTGTATATTTGCAGCAATCTTTACCCTATAAGTTGGGGTGGGGGTTGTTTTTGTTGTTTTGGTAACCACAAAAACGATAACGAGAATTAATTAATTGATATAATGGAGTACAATTTCAGAGAGATTGAAGCCTATTGGCAACAATATTGGAAAGAGAATCAGACCTACAAGGTCTCTAGCGAGAGTGACAAACCAAAGTTCTATATCTTAGATATGTTCCCATATCCATCTGGTGCAGGCCTGCACGTTGGACATCCACTGGGCTACATCGCCTCAGATATTTACTCAAGATATAAGCGACTAAAGGGCTTTAACGTGCTTCACCCAATGGGGTACGATGCTTTTGGTCTTCCAGCAGAACAATACGCAATTCAAACAGGGCAGCACCCAGCTATCACAACAGAAGAGAATATTACTCGCTATCGTGGTCAGCTCGATAAAATAGGTTTCTCATATGATTGGGACCGTGAGGTGCGCACTTGCCAGAGCGATTATTATAAGTGGACTCAGTGGGCATTCCTTGAGATGTTCTCTAGCTACTACAACAACCAAACCGACAAAGCAGAGCCAATTGATGCTCTAGTGTCTCACTTTGAGCAAAATGGTACACAAGGGCTAAACGTAGCGTGTGGTGTAGAGCTAACATTCACTGCAAGCGAGTGGAGCGCAATGAGCGAGGCCGACAAAGCCGAAACTCTTATGAACTATCGCATCGCATACCAAGGTAACACTATGGTGAATTGGTGTTCGGAGCTAGGTACTGTGCTTGCAAACGACGAAGTAAAGGATGGTTTGTCTGTGCGTGGTGGTCACCCCGTAGAACAAAAGCTAATGCAGCAATGGATGCTGCGTGTGAGAGCATATGCAAAGCGACTTGTTGATGGTCTTGATAAACTAGAGTGGAGCGAATCTTTGAAAGAGATTCAGCGCAACTGGATTGGTAAGAGTGTGGGAGCACAAGTTTTCTTCCCAATCAAAGATAGCGAGCAGCAGCTAGAGGTGTTTACTACACGTGCCGATACAATTTTTGGAGTTACGTTCATGGTTATTGCTCCAGAGCACGATATACTAGAGCAGATAGTTA
The DNA here is from genome assembly GCA_964370235.1 of uncultured Rikenellaceae bacterium. GTDB lineage: Bacteria > Bacteroidota > Bacteroidia > Bacteroidales > Rikenellaceae > CAYJIL01. The sequence goes on from CAYJIL010000090.1 coordinate 3,638, forward strand.
CTCCAGAGTATAGCGAGGCTGTAAAGGCTTACCAAGAGCAGGCAGCTATGCGTTCGGAGCGTGAGCGTATGATGGATACAAAGCGCGTGAGCGGTCAGTTTACGGGTGCTTATGCTGTGAATCCACTTAACGGAGCACAAATTCCAATCTATATAAGCGACTACGTGCTAGCAGGATATGGCACGGGTGCAATTATGGCAGTACCAGCGCACGATAGCCGTGACTGGGCATTTGCTCGCCATTTCAATTTACCTATCATTCCTGTTGTCGAGGGTGGCAACATAGACGAGGCATCTTATGATGCAAAAGAGGGTAAACTCATTAACTCAGACTTTATTACGGGTCTCGATGTTAAAGAGGGTATTAAGGCTATGCTTGCAAAGGTCGAAGAGATGGGCATTGGTAAGGCAATGGTTAACTACCGCCTGCGTGATGCTATCTTCTCTCGTCAAAGATATTGGGGCGAGCCAATTCCAATCTACTACAAAGATGGAGTTGCTACGCCGCTAGCTATGGATAAACTTCCGCTAGAGCTACCAGAGGTAACAGACTTTACGCCTGCCGATGGCGGACAACCACCACTATCAAAGGCAAAGAATTGGATAACAGAGGCAGGTGAGCCATTCGAGCTGAGCACTATGCCGGGCTTTGCAGGTTCGTCGGCATACTATCTGCGCTATATGGATCCAACAAACAACGAGGCATTAGTTAGCCGCCAAAGCAACGAGTACTGGCGCAATGTCGACCTATACATTGGTGGTATTGAGCATGCTACGGGTCACCTTATATACTCACGTTTTTGGAATAAGTTCCTATATGACAGAGGATTTGTTTGTGAGGCAGAGCCATTCAAGAAACTAGTAAACCAAGGTATGATTCAGGGGCGTTCAAACTTTGTGTATCGTATAACTGGCACAAATAAGTTTGTATCGCACTCCCTAAAGGGCGACTACCAAACACAAGAGATTCATGTCGATGTTAATATCGTAAAGAACGATGTTCTAGATATTGAGGCATTCAAAGCATGGAGAGCAGAGTTTGCCGATGCTGAGTTTATCTTAGAGGATGGTAAATATGTATGTGGTTGGGCTGTTGAGAAGATGTCGAAATCGATGTACAACGTAGTTAATCCCGATAACATTGTCGAGAACTATGGTGCCGATACACTTCGTATGTACGAAATGTTCCTAGGCCCACTAGAGCAGAGCAAGCCATGGGATACCAACGGTATTGATGGTGTGCACAAATTCTTGCGCAAGCTATGGAGAGTTTACACCGCTAATCCTATTAACGATGAGACGCCAAGCGATGCCGAATACAAGATTATAAACAAGACTATCAAAAAAATATGTGATGACATCGAGAATTTCTCGTTCAACACATCTATCAGTGCTTTTATGATATGTCTTAACGAGCTAGGTAACTGCTCGAAACGTGAAATCCTAGAGCCTCTAGCAATTCTTATTGCTCCGTTTGCTCCGCACATTGGCGAGCAACTATACCGTGAGTTGGGGCACGAGGGTTCTATCTTTGATGCTGCAATGCCACAAGTTGACGAGAGCAAGCTAGTAGAAAATAGCTTTGAATATCCAGTGTCGTTCAACGGTAAGATGCGCTTTAAGAAGGAGTTTTCGCTAGATCTAGAAATCTCTGATATGGAGAAAATGCTACTAGAGGACGAGCAAACAATCAAGTACCTAGATGGCAAATCTCCAAAGAAAATGATTATTGTAAAAGGTAAAATTATTAATGTTGTCTGTTAATAAATAGCTATGAAAGAGGGCACAAAAAAGATTTACCAAGAGACAAAAGCATACCTAATAATTAGTTTAGGTATGCTTCTGTATGCTTTTGCATGGGTGGGAATACTCCTGCCTGCAAAGGTAATGGGTGGCGGAGTATCGGGTGTAGGTATGCTTATATACTATGCTTCGGGCAACCTTATACCTATCGGTTATTCATATTTTGTTATCAATGCTATATTGATAACTATTGGAATTATGATAATTGGGCCACGCTTTGGGGCTAAAACCTTTTTTGCGATGATCCTCAACTCGGTGGCACTTGTAGTGATGCAGGAGTATATGCCAGTCGATATGCTTGGGTTAGTTGACGATAAACTTCTATCGGCAATTCTGGGTGGTGCAATATGTGGTTTTGGTATTGGTATCTGCTTTGGGCAGGGTGGTAGTACCGGTGGTACCGACATTATTGCAATGATTGTCAATAAGTACCGAGAGATAAGCATTGGTAAAGTAATTATGATTTGCGATGTGGTTATTGTTGGTTGCTCCTACTTTGTGTTTGGCGATGTAACAGCTATCATCTATGGTTATATTACTATGGCTACGGTGGGTTACACCATCGACCTTGTCATGCAGGGTAACCAACAGTCGTGCCAAATTCTTGTCTTCTCTCGCAACTACGACCAAATTAGCGACCGTATAGTTAACGAAGTGCGTCGTGGTGTAACGCTGCTAGATGCAACAGGTTGGTACACCAAAAAGGCACAAAAAGTAATACTTGTAATGTGTCGCAAACAAGAGGCATCTATTGTCTATCGTATTATAAAAGAGGAAGATCACAACGCCTTTATCTCTAGCACCCTAACATCGGGTGTTTATGGTCAAGGTTTCGACACACTAAAAACAAAAATTAAATCCAAGCAAACAGATGTCACTAAGAAATCGTAACCTTATACTATACATTGTAATAGGTATATCAGTAATAACAACAATATCCATTCTAGGGTATAGGTTTTCGGGCTCTAGTTCAGACTCTACTTCGGAACAAGAACAAGAGATTGTCGAGCCAGTTTCGGAGTATATGTATGGTATATGTATCGACTCTCTAAATGTAAACGAGGGCGAGGTAAAATCGGGTTCAACATTCTCGACTATACTTTCGGCACACGGAGTATCGGCACAAAAAATAGATCAATTAGTAAAGAAATCGGACGGTGTATTCGACCTTCGTGGTTTGCGAGGCGGTAAGAAATACAACCTCTTGGTAGATAAAGATTCGTTAGCTACACCACGTTTTTTGGTGTATGAGCACTCTATTAAGGAGTATATAGTTTTTGCGCTAGGCGATTCGGTATATGTAGCCAAAGGTGAGAAACCCGTTACTATCGAGCGTCGCAGGTTGCAAGCTACCATCACTAGTTCGTTGTGGAATGCAATTGTCGATAATAATGTGTCATATCTACTATCCGAGAAGCTCGAAGATGCATACCAATGGTCGGTAGACTTTTATGGTATTCAAAACGGCGATAATTTTAACGTAATATATGACGAGGAGATTATCGAGGGCGAAAGCGTAGGCATTGGGCAGGTTTATGGTGCGTGGTTTGAGACAGGTGGCAAAAAGATAATTGCCATTAACTATGATTATGATGGGCGTAGAGGCTTTTGGGACGAAAACGGTAAGAGTGCAAAAAAAGCATTCCTAAAAGCACCGCTTAGCTACTCACGCATTAGTTCTAAATTTACAGCATCTCGCATGCACCCAGTGCTAAGGATACGTCGTCCACACTTTGGTGTTGATTATGCTGCACCATCGGGTACACCAGTGCGTGCCATTGCCGATGGTACTATCACAATGCGCAAGTATAGTGGTGGTGGCGGTAATACTATCAAAATAAAGCACAGTCGTGGCTATGAGTCGGGCTACCTACACCTGCGTGGCTATGCCAAGGGCATTAGTGTTGGTAAGCGTGTTTCACAAGGCGATATTATTGGTTATGTGGGTTCTACGGGTCTTTCTACGGGGCCTCACCTCGATTTCCGTATTTGGAAGGGTGGCAAACCAATCGACCCTCTAAAGCTAAACCAAGAGCCGGGCGTGCCACTACCATCTTCGGAGATGACTCGTTTTGGCAAGGTGCGTGATTTGATTATTGCCGAGCTAGAGGGTGGCGAATATGTCGACCCTAATGCAGCAGATACAAGTGCAGTTGATACTTTAACTCTTGAGCAGTAGTAATGGATAGTGCAATCATAGACTTTATTTCAAAGCATCACGTTATGACTCTTGCCACTTGTAGTGGCGAGCAGCCATATTGTGCAAACCTTTTTTATGCCTTTGACCAAGAGACAAACTCTTTTTTCTTTACCACCAATGTAGAAACAAGGCATGGTGCCGAGGCTTTAGAGAATAGCCAAGTTGCAGCATCTATCGTTCTTGAGACCGAAGTTGTGGGCATAATACAAGGTCTACAAATTGTAGCCCGTGCATATCGTCCTAGCGATCAAGAGCTAAAAAGAGCCAAAAAGCTATACCTAAAACGTTTCCCATATGCTGTGCTTATGGATCTTGAAATGTGGGTTATGGAGGTGCAATTTGCCAAATTAACAAACAATAAATTGGGCTTTGGAAAAAAGCTCATTTGGAACAAAAATGAGTAAACACGAGTGTAAAATAGTGGTATGTGGTGCAACCGGAATGGTTGGTTCGCACCTAGTTGCTGAGCTTTTGGCTGCGGGCTATCGTCGCATTACTTTGGTGGTGCGTTCGGCTAGTTCGCTTTTGCTGTTAGAGCAAACGATAGGCTCTTTGCACCAAAGCGGCATTGAGCTTTGTGAGTCGAGACTCGATGATGTTGCTTCGCTCACTACTATTTTTGAAGGTGCACACACGGTGTTCAACTGCGCTGCAATCGTAAAATTTACAGCCAAAGAGAGCCAATCAATCATAAGAACCAATACGCTCATTGCAGCAACAATAGTAGAGGCTGCACGAAGAGTAGGCGTTAAGCACATCATACACACTGGCTCTATTGCCTCACTACAAACATCGGGCGATATTACTAGAGAGGACAATTACTTTTCGTCTTTGCAAGGGCATTCGCCCTATGCAGTTAGCAAGTTTTATAGCGATTGTGAAATAGAGAAAGCCTCTTTGCATGGCATACGAACAACCATTGTTCAGCCATCGGTCATACTCGGTAGTGGTTCGTGGAAAACAGACCATATTTCGGGTCTATTTTCTCTTGTTGCCAAAGGATTACCTTTTTATAGTAATGGTACAACTGGTTATGTCGATGTGTTAGATGTAGCGCTTGCTATGAGGTTATTGAGCGAGACTAGTGGCGATGCATCCGAACGATATATACTCAATGCAGCAAACCTATCTTTTGGGCAATTGTTTACCAAAATATCACGTTCGCTAGGAGTTTCGGCTCCTTGGCTATATGTTCCCAAATGGTTGCTCAAGTTGATTACTTGGTCGCTATTAAAGCTAGAGCGTAAAGGCGTGTTTTTAGCCCTAAATTCGGCCACTGTAAAGTGTTTGTATTCACAATCTGCATATGATGGTTCAAAGGTAGAGAAAATAGGCAATTTTAGCTATCGTTCTATCGATGATACTATATCTCGAATAGCTAGTGAGTATAAGAGCAAGTAATATCGATATAGCAGGGTAGTAGATTAGTATTCGTACAAACTAGGCGTGTAAATTCGTTTTTTTGGAGATTTAAGCCGTGCTATATTAAAATGGGTATAATGGTAAAAAAAGATATAATGGTAAAAAACAGTTGGTGAAATCGCTGTAAATTGTTGTTATCCAGAT
>CAYJIL010000091.1:0-9075 GCA_964370235.1 uncultured Rikenellaceae bacterium
ATTCCAAAGTTAACAATTAGTTATTTTAGCACCAAACAATACTGCATAATCACAAAAAACAGCCTTGCAACAATATAGAATTGAAGCAAGGCTGCATTGATATAACAGGGTAGTAATAAATTAATTTATTGGAGTAATGCTAATAGCTAGTCCTCCACCTGCTGCTACTTTGGTTTTGATGCTAGACTTATTAGTTACTTTCATCTCGCTAATAGTGTAGCTCTTAGGGTTATTTTGCCAGTGTGCATCTTTGCCATCGGCATAAATTACCGCTTTGTATTTAACACCTTGTGGCAAGAAGCTAAGGTCGATATTTACATCGCGTGGGTTCTCGTCAGTAATCGAACCAATATACCACTCGTTCTTACCCTTTGCCTTGCGGGCAATAGTAATGTAGTCTCCCGGTTCTGCCTCAAGAATATTTGTTTGATCCCAATCTATTGCAACATCTTTGATGAACTGAAAAGCATCGGGATATTTTTTATAGTTCTCGATTAGGTCGGCTGCCATTTGCAGTGGGCTATACATGGTTACGTATAGTGCTAACTGCTTTACTAGCGTTGTGCTTAGTTGTGCCTTATTGTCGCCATATACCGAAAGATCGCCTTCGAAAATACCCGGTGTATAGTCCATAGGACCACCCATTAGACGTGTAAACGGAAGAATGGTTGTGTGGTCGGGGCTATTGCCATTAAACGACTCAAACTCGGTTCCTCGTGCCGACTCTTGTGCAATCCAGTTAGGATATGTACGACACATTCCCGTAGGACGAACAGCCTCGTGTGAGTTAACCATAATTTTGTATTCTGCCGCACGCTCTGCAACATAGTTATAGTGGTTAACCATCCACTGCCCATCGTGGTACTCGCTTCGTGGTATAATACGCCCTACATAGCCTGTTTTAACAGCGTTATATCCGTTGTCGACCATAAATTTAAAGGCATCTTCCATTTGTCGCTCATAATCAACCACCGAAGAGGTTGTCTCGTGGTGCATCATAATCTTTACGCCCTTTGATTTTGCGTAGCGACTTAGCTCCTTAACATCAAAATCGGGATAAGACTCCGTAAAGCTATATATCTTCTCTTTAATGAAAGCGTGGTTGTCTTCCCAACCGTGGTTCCAACCCTCTACCAAAACAGCATCGAAACCATGCTCAGCAGCAAAATCGATGTACTCTTTTACGTGTGCCGTGTTTGCACCGTGGCTATTGTGTGGCTTTAGCTTTGTGTAGTCTGTCTTACCAATGTGAATATCACGTGCATCGGTATATGACCATTTAGAGCCACCGCCTACAAAATACTCCCACCATACACCAATATATTTAGTTGGCTTAATCCACGAAGTATCTTCGAGCTTTGTAGGCTCGTTAAGATTAAGAATTAGGCGAGACGATAGAATATCACGTGCATCATCGCTCACAACTACCGTTCTCCACGGTGTAACGCTAGAGGTTTGTATAAAGCCTCGGTTACCATTGCGGTCGGGAGTAAGGTGAGCCGAAAGAATAAAGTTCTCATCGTCAAGATCGAGCGCCATAGCAGGATAATTTACCAAGGCAGCCTCGTGAATGTTGATGTATATTCCATCGTTTGACTTTAGCATTAGCGGTGTTTGCACAGCCAATGTTGGTGTTGGAGCCATAGCTGCTAGCGACTGCTGGCGAGCGGTTGGCATAAGCGAGTCGATTTGCGATAGCTGAGACGTAGTAGTTGGGTACTCGTTAGTATCGTAATCGCCCGGCAGCCAAAACGCCTTGTAGTCTTTGCCTAGCTTAAACTCTGTTTTTTCGTCTTGAATAGTAAAGTGACCCAAATTCTCTTGAACAGGGAACTCATATCTGAATCCTACTCCATCGTCGAATACACGCACACGAATATTTAACTTGTAATTCGTCTTTGCCTGCACCATCGATATAAGCATTTCGTTGTGCACGTCTGTAATTGTAGCCTCCTCGCCCCACACTGGGTTCCAGCTCTCATTTACCGAATCGTACTCTACGCTTGTCACCTCAAACGATTGGCTATAATCAATATCACGGCTTAGCACAAAACCTAGCGCCGAATTATCAATTACCTTTTTGCCCTTGTACTCTAGCTCATAGGCAGGAGCACCTTTTTCGCTCATCGTAAAATCGAAAACCAACTCTTTGTTTGGCGATTTAAGCTCTTGAGCCTGAATAGTTGTTGAAAATAGCAATGCAGATGCTATTATAAAAAATTGTTTCATCTATTTGTTTATTATATATGTTTTTTTGTTTGCTCCCACTCCTTTGATAGTAAGCGACTTCCACTCCTTTGGCAGTAGTGTTTCACGCTGCTCTATACCCTTTTCGGTAAAGTGTAGGCCACCAAAGCCCGACAATACAGCTTGTAGCATGCCACCTGCACCTGTTGCAAAGTATGGATTGTTAGAGAATGCCGACTCTGACAGCACCCCAAACGGTGGACGTCTGTTTGGCATATAACTCTTTTTGAATAGCTCATATGCTTTTTGACCATCGCCCAAGCGACAATATAGTATAGCAAGAATAGAGTTACCCATAGCAGGGCCATCCTCGTGTATCTTTGGCTCGTAATAGTTAAGATCTTTTTTAACCTGAGCAGGATCGGTCACTAGCTCAAGAGGGAATGCCAATAGGTTAACATCGGCTTGCTTAATAATAGCTCCATCATACTTTGAGTGCTCTTTGGTAACACCATCTGCCATATAGTGTAACTTGATTCCCTTTGCTACCTTAGCCCAATTGGGGTTAGGCTCTATGCCCAGCTCATTTGCAGCAGCAACTGCATTCTCTAGGGCAATCTTAGCCGAACCATTTGTGAATGCGTTGTCGTCGACATTTGGCGCAAACTCGTTAGCACCAATTACATTAAGAATTGAGTAGCTACCATCGCTATTCTTTGTCGAGCGTGACACCCAAAAATCGGCTACATTCTTTATTACGTTGTAACCTTCGTCTTGTAGCCACTTCTTATCACGCACTACACGGTAGTAGTTCCAAAATGCAATACCAATATCGGCTGTAATGTGGTGCTCAAAAGTACCAGTTAGGCACCATGTAGGTGTAGCCTCTTCGCCACTATCGTCAGACTCCCAAGGGTACATTGCACCTTGGTAACCAAACATTTCGGCACGCTGAAGAGCTTTATCTAGTCTATCGGTGCGGTAATCTACAAACGATTTTGCAATTCCACTATTTAGCATTAACATTGGAGGGTACATCCATATTTCGGTATCCCAAAATATGTGACCATTATAGCCCGTCACCGTAGATAGTCCCATTGGTGCAACGCTTAGGCGAGATTTCTCTCTACCAAACGAGTATAGGTTATAAAGAGCTAGGCGCACGTCTAGTTGATCTTGGTCGTTACCCTCAATCACAATATCGCCCTGCCATAGCTCGTCCCACTCAGAAACGTGCCCTGCAACTATGTCTGCCAACTTTAGACGAAGTGCATAAACTGTCATGCGCTCTGCCTCTGATGCTGGATCTACAAAATCACGTGTCGATGTGTTTGAGCCCACTAGTGCAAACTTAAAACTATTGTTTGCCGTTAGCTCTTGTGTAAAGCTAATTGAACTGTTGTTAATATCGCTGTAAGTGCTAAGCTGCTTATCGTCAAACAAAAATGCCGAACACGTTGCCACCTCATGCATACCTGTGCGAGTGGTTGCTGTTGATGTGCACACTGGCATTATGTTTTCGGCATCACGAAGTACCTCGTATCTACTAACGCCATTCTTTAGCTCCTCGGGGAATGATGTGCGGTTAGTTACCGATAGAGTTACATCTTTTAGCGGAGTAACATCTACTACAATTACTCCCATATATGGCAAATGGCGAAGTGCCATTATAGAGTAATCGACACGTACTTTGTCTTTGTAGTTAAACGAGGTTTTAAGGTATGCCTCTTTCATGTTTAGAGTCTGGTTCCACCCCGTGATATTATCGTTGGTTAGGCTCTCGCCATCTACTGTTATATCTAGGTTGGTGAAGATAGGCCCTCTAACTACTCGGCTAACACCTCCAATATATTCTTTATCATAAACACCGTTTAGCACAATGTCAGACACATTAAAAAGTGATTTACCACTAACCATGCCTATACGGCCATTTGCTAAGGTAACACCATTGTAGTTCTCTTTAGAAGATGTGCTTATCTCCCATCCTTTGGACTGTGCTGTTGCGATTCCTACCGAGAAACACAAAGCCACGATTAGAAGTAATTTTTTCACTTTGAACACTTTTAGTTGTTAGTAATTATAGTTCAAAGATAGTGGTTAAAATTACTACAAAATTTTACACAAAAAAAATACAGATTACTACAAAGACTATAATCCTAATAATACGACACTTACCACGGTATTGATATCATAAAAATATAGATGATATATAGACTAAATTACTTAATTATTCGCATTATTACATCGTCAAACTCTTCGTCCTTTATGATGCATCGGCTCTTTACTTTTGCCTTATAGCTATAAACCGTATTTACCGATATATTAAGAAACTGGGCTACCTTGTCGCTCTCTTTTACACCTAGCCTTATGATTGCCACTATTCTCATTTCGGTATTAAGCCTATCGCTAACATCGACCCTGAATTCGGGCAAAAATAGCGAATTATATTGCTCTATAAAGTCGGGGAATAGTATAAAGAATGCCCTATCAAACGATAACAAAAGGTGCTGTCGCTCCTCTTTAACAATATTCTCGACACCAATCCCACGCAAAATAGAACTACTATTGTTTTGGCGAAGCTTGTTTACAATATTCAATATCACTCGCTCCATATTAGAGAGGTATTGCGAATTTGAGTTTAGCGACTCAAGTATATATGTATTTTTTATTCGCCCCTGCTCTTTGAGCTGGGAGTTAACACTGTTCAGTAGCTCGTTCACACTATTAAGCTCGTTTGTCTTTAGCTCTAGCGAGCTTTTGGCTTGATTGATAGCGCTGTTTTTTCGGTATAGGGTATAAATGAGCACAGCCAACAAAATAGCAAGAATCACAACAAGTAGCAGATATTTTACTAACACATCGTTCTGTTTTTCGATAATTGTTAGGTGGCTTTTTTCGATAATAGGGAGTATATTATTAATTTGCAGCAATCTGTGTTTGGCATTATAGAAATTTGCCTCATCTAGCGAAGAGTGTATATATTTTATTGCCTTGTTAATATCGCCTTGTGCATACAGAACTTTTGCTAAATCTCGTTTTGCTGTGGTTTCCATAACAGACAAGCGCGTATCGATTATTGCCGATTTTGCCCAACTCTCAATTGCAAGAATTGTATCACCACTCATGAGAGCTAAATTCGCCAAATTTGCACAATTAATTGCATACTCGTGTTCGTCTATGGGTGTTATTGCAACCAGTTCTTTGTATTTAGCGAGCTGCTGCTCTAGTGGCTCTTCTTTGCTTTTTGCTGCCAACATAGCTTGATGCTCATAGCTATCGAGCGGGGTGAACATAATTGCCGAATCTAGATACATGGCAGATATGTCGTTGTAGGTATCGCTAAAAAATTCGGAGTTATGGTACTGCCCCAAATCGGAATATAGACGAGATGCATTTATGTAGAAATCGGCTCTCACAAGCGAATCGCCTACCAAACTATTGGTAGTGTCGATTATGTCGATTCCCTCTTTAAAAAAGCCCGATGATAGCAGCGAAAAAAGAAGATTGCTGCGTGCCTCCAAAATTAAGTTTGCATCGCCTACTCTATTTGCTATCTGGAGTGCCTTGTTTGCATATACATAGGCCGAATCATACTGAAACGAACGATACAAGCCATATATCTGCCTATTCAAGCCATAATCAATGTCGATTTTATCATCTTTTTTGAGTGTCTCGATAAACTGCTTTCGTTGCTCGATATACTCGGGCGCTCGCTCTATTTCGTGGTCAAGAACCATAAAAAGAGAGTCGTTGTTGTTTTGAGCACACAACAAACCACTAACAGATATGAATAGTATTGTTAATATATTTTTTAACATCATATATCGATTTTAACAAATAGCACAAGTTCGGCATAATAGACTAAAGAATATGCTTTTAGCCACACAAAAACACGTTTTTACTATGACAACTCGTGAATTACAAAAGTAGTGCTTTTCTATCAATTTATACCCTATTCAAGCACAAAACTACCACACTAGACTCTGCACACAGTTTGTTATATATCTCTCAGATATTGAATATAAACCACTCATAGATATAGTGACTACTCTCTTTGCTGTCAACTTTGCTAAATTCGCTTTTTTATGGGATCCCAAACAAAGGTGTTAAGAAAACTTTTATCCATATTAGCAACCATTTGCTCAAATCGTGTGTATGGTGCCGAGAAAGTCATAATTTCGGGCTTTAGGTACCTGCGAGCATGAACATCGAACATTCCCAAAACACACTTATCACCGCCCGAGAGCACCTGCTTCATGGCAAAACCAATGGTTGCCTCACACCCACCACCCCAAGGCGATATAACACCATCGATGGTTGGGTAATCATAGTATGCTAGCATGTGTAGTGCCGAAATAATATCTGCCGTTGCAAAGAACGTAACTACCTGTGGCATATCATCTTTGGTTAGCATATCCCAACGCTTACAAATCAAATATTTCTTCTTTGCATCAACCGGAGGATTACCTTCACACATAGATAAAACAGCCTCTTTGCTTATCTTTGAGCACTCTATTTTTGTCAAAAAGTTTATAAGGTCATCGCTTATCTCACCCGAAATAAACCCCAGTTTTGACGATGCACCCATACACCCCAAATTATCGGCATTAAACGCAACAGATGCACCTTTACGCACTTTGAATAGGTGGGTAAGAATACACGTGTATCCATTAGGATTTTCGGCAGGTTTAGCAGGAAACGTTACATCGCCTAACTCGTCTGAATAGAAGCATACTACGGGCAATTCGGCATTTGGAAAATACCTAGCCCATAGCTCTATAAAGTTATTTTTAACTATTAAATTCATTGTATTTATTTTATCGCCAACACTATACTGCTATGTACCAAACCGCATAGTTTTAACTTATTTGGCACAAAGATAGTGTTTGCAGAATGATTGTCAATTGATTATTTATAGATTTTTTCTTACATTGCGGTAGTATAATATCTAAAGCTTATCGATATGAAAAAAAGTATTGAGAACTATATTGCCATTCTAGTGGCATTATTCGGTTTATTTGGATTCGTTATTGAATTGGCTGCAAACACGCCATCGTCTCAGAATAATGCGCATACGAATACAAATTTCTACCACGTGAACGAGTTGCGCAAATCATTGGGAACACAACCTCTTAACAGAAACGCAAGCCTAGATAGAGCAGCACAAATAAGAGCCGTAGAATTAGCCGAACTGTTTAGCCATACACGCCCCGATGGTAGAGACCCATACACATCGATGACTGAAAATGGCTATAACCACACATACGCTGCCGAAAATATTGCGCATATTCCCACTAGTTCGGGCGATGGAATAGGAGAATCTTTCTTTCAAAACTGGAAAGAGAGCCCGGGACACTATCGCAATATGACAAACCCCAACTACAAGGATATAGGTATTGGAATTTACAATGTTGGTAACGACTGGTATGCAGTTCAGCTATTTGGTGCGAGTTCAGACAAGCAACAAAGCTATACACCCGAGAATGAAACCAAGCAAGAACCAGAAATCGAAACAAATATTGAAACAGTCGTAGACTACTCATACGATAGTAGCACTGGCCAAAATGAAATAGCAAACCAAACCTTATCGCTGTTTAATAAAATGCGTAGGTCGGCAGGGGTTACGGCACTTAACTATAATCCATTGCTAGAAAGAGCCGCACTAACTAGAGCACGAGAATTAGCAGGTTACGCTAGCGAATTTCGCCCCGATGGACGTGAAACAGTTACTGCAATAGAAGATATAGGCTATAATTACGAGCGCTTTATCTATATGTTTATGCACACTACAGAAGATGCTAGGTCACTTGCCGAAACGGTTTACCAACAAATTGCAACACAAGAGAGTGATGCACAAATTATGGTTGATTCGAAACTAAAGGACATTGGAATTTCTTACTACCAACAAGATGATGTTTGGCACGTTGTTATATTTATTGCAACTAGAGCCCAGTAGCGAAGGTTTGCAAGTTTTATAGGTGCTTAATAACTAGGCCACACATGCAAAAAGAGACATAATTTATGCTTAAAAGTTACCCTAAGTCAAGCCTCTAAACACCAAAGTAATGGATATATTGAACATAGCCACACAGTGGGCAAAAGCAGAGATATTTTCATCAAAATTTTTCGTTATTATAGCAGTTCTACTCATAGCCACTTCTATCGGATTTTGGCAATTGGGTAAGTCGGAACTTGCTAGGTCATATATTGTCCCTATGGCTATTTGCGGAGGGCTACTTATGGTTATTGGCATTGGTCTCACATATAACAACGAGCAACGCTTAAAGGCGTTCCCCACAGCATATGACAAAGACAAAGTTGAGTTTGTGCAATCGGAGCTAAAGCGCACCGAGGCCACTATCAAGCAAACCGAAAACACAATTTTTAAATGGATTCCCATCATCATTATCACAGCTGCTCTACTCATTATCTTTGTCGATAAACCATCGTGGAGGGCGGCGTGCATAACCACAATTGCAATGATGGTGGTTCTTTTGATTGTAGATAGCAACTCACACTCACGCATAGTAAGCTATAACAAAGCATTAAAGTCTGTGGTGGCCAACAGCAAATAGAACGATTCCTAAAATATTTGATATTATTAAATATCCCAGTCCCAAAAGCGCAAAGTGCCTTTATTATCGTTAATGTGAGTGGTTATTTTGGGATTTACTGCCTTTAACTGCTCAATGAATTCACGCTCTCTCACAGGAGAGATAAGGATAGATTGATTTACCCCATTCAGATAGAATGTTAGGCTCAACCGCCTAAGAGACAGTGCAGGAGAAGATAATGGATTATACGACCGCTTAACAGTGTGTATTTGAACAATATCGACATCTAGCATCGTTATCCCAATACATTTAACGGTTAACCTATCCTCATTAA
>CAYJIL010000092.1:0-9063 GCA_964370235.1 uncultured Rikenellaceae bacterium
AAAAAAGTCAATAGCAATAGGGTCTATATTTTGAGAATAACACAAAATATAAACTCTATTGCTATTGATACAAATAAATTAACAATCTAGTACTACACTATATCTTTCGAAGGGTGCTTTAGCGCCTGCTGATAGTGGTCGTATATAGACATATTAATTAATTTGTTTTTTAGCACTTCGAGAGTGTCTTTATATGCCATATATATTAGGCAATTATCACACTCATCGCACATGCAGATGATACCACCCTCAAGAGAATCTCTATAACAACTCATCTCGTTCTTGCCCTCGAGTGCCTCTAAAATCTCGAGAACAGATATCTCTCTAGGGTTACGAGCATATATAAAACCGGGGTCTATTCCCCCAACCTTGCTTCTCAGTAAGCCGGCTTGCGTCAAAAAGCGGAGCGCTGGCATTATTGCTCCATTGGTGACTCCAATTGCCGCCGCAAGGTCTTTTGCAGAGATTCTAACGCCTAGCTCATAGTTCTTTGTTAAGATATGCGCTGCAACAAAGAAAATACGTGTTGAATTTAGCATCATTTAGTTGTTTGATAAATATTATATTTTTATACTCATATACTCGGGATGGCGTGCTAGCCAAACTTGAGCATAAGAGCAGCTTGCCGATGGTTTGAGGCCATTCTCTATCGCATAGTCATAGGTGGCTTTCATTAGAGCAGCAGCAATACCTTGGCCACTAAGTGGGCTTGGAACTTGGGTTGTTACTACTGATAATTCACCTGCAAATACTCGATATCGAGCATAAGACCTCAACTCCTCTCTGTAAGTTTCAAAAGTCTTTTCTTCTCTGTTATGAATAATTTCCATATCTATTTAGTTTTGGGTTCTTGTGGGAATTTTACCGAATACACCATACTCTCAAGCTGTCTTAGCAAGTTGCGTTTAGGCTTATTTGGCTTTGGTGAATAAACATAAAAATCTAGCGTTAACACCATGTTTGTTGCAGGGTTAATGGTAGTATAGCTTATGAATGGACCACCCATAAAATCGTTCTCTACCGACCACAAGCCCTTGAGCTCGACCCATGGTTGACCATTAATATAGAATTGCTCCATATCGGGCATAATGTGTGGCGATGTTCTCATGTATGAACTATCTAGTGCACCCGGAATGCGAGACACATATTCATTACGCTTAACAGTAAGTATCTCGGCAGATGTTAAATCGCCCTCTACTCTTGGGTATTGATATATTACAATACCTTGACTAACCGATGCAGTTTCATAAGAGATCCACATAAAGTCATTCTCTTGCACATTACGTATTTTATATCCTCTAGGAATATCCATAGTCATGCCAAATATTGTAGATACCGAGTCGCTAATAACATTATCACGTGTCTCTTTTACGATCTTATTATAGCGTTTAATCTCCATATCCTCTAGCATGGAAACAATCTCGTCTCGGTTATTATCTATTAGCGAAATCATAACCGAATCGTTAGGAGCAGTAAATGTAACTATCACCTGCTCTTTTGAGTGCACCTCTTGGTCTACACGCACTCCTGCTTGTAGCGTATCGGCAATCTCTACCTTTACTACATTACGATGGCGTGCATTAAGAGTTTTAAAAAAGTGTGGCTCAATAATTTTGAGAGAGAGCCTTGGCTCAGATTGGTTAAGCATCTCAACATCTCTTGTCATAGCAAAACGTATGGTATCGCCAACAGGCCCTTCCCACACACTTTTGGGAGTAACAATAAATACCTCGTATGCTGCACCTATTGCATCATGTAGATGGCGCTTACCGCTATTACTGCTAGTAGACCCACAGCTTGAAATTGTTATCAAAATCAGAAGTAGCGAAAAAATCTTAACTCTCATAATTATCCTCATTTTATTTAATTATAGACATACAAATATAATCATTTATTATGGCTTTATACTTATATGTAGCTAATTTTAGAAATAATATTGTAACTTTTGTTAAAAAACATTTTATTTGCATGATGAATTTACGATAATCGTATTTAATAGCTACCTAAGAATGCTTATTAAACCACCAAAATTTATAAGGCGTATTTTCCCCGATTTAATATGGAATTTGGACACTCCCGAGAATCGAGACAAGATATTTCTCACTTTTGACGATGGTCCAACGCCCGGTGTTACAGAACATATACTCGATACCCTAGATAGGTATGGAGCAAAAGCAACATTCTTTTGTTTGGGCAAGAATGTTGAGCAATACCCACATCTATACCACATGATGGTAGAGAGAGGGCACGTTGTTGCCAACCACTCATATAGCCACATTAAGGGCTGGGGGGTTCACACCGGAAGATATGTCGAAGATATCGACCTAGCCGACAGTTTTATTCACTCCAACTTATTTCGACCACCATACGGAAGGATTAAGCCCACACAATCTCGCCGCCTAAACGAAAGGTATAAACTAATCATGTGGGAGGTTCTCTCTCGTGATTATAGCCACTGGGTAACTCCCGAGCAGTGCCTCAAGAATGTGGTAAAAAACGCCAAAGGAGGCTCGATTGTTGTGTTTCACGATTCGCTAAAGGCGTTCAAGAACATGAGTTATGCGCTCGAGGGGTCACTAAAAGAACTTAGCGAAAGAGGTTATAGTTTTGATGTTATTTCATTATAAGGTATGAAAATTATTGTTGCCATAAGCGGAGCTAGCGGCTCTATATATGCTCGTCAATTGATTGATGCGCTTATTAACAGCGAAAAAGTTAGCCAAATAGCAGTCATCATGTCGCAAAATGGCCAAATGGTCTATCGTCACGAAATGGGCGAAGAATTCAAGCCATCAAGCCCAAAGCTAACAATATACAAAAACGATGACTTTATGGCTCCATTTGCCTCGGGCAGTAGCCACTGGGATGCCATGGTAGTTGCACCCTGCTCGGTGGGAGTGCTTGCTCGTGTGGCATCGGGCGTTAGCGAGAGCCTCACTACACGTGCTGCCGATGTTATGCTAAAGGAGCGTCGCAAGCTAATATTTACACTAAGAGAAACTCCTCTCAATCTCATACATATCGAGAACATGAAAACCGTTACCTTGGCTGGCGCTATTGTTGTGCCTGCTTCGCCATCGCTATATAGCTCTCCTAGCAATATCGAGGAGCTATGCTATACAGTTACCGCAAGGGTTCTATCGCTACTTGGAGTACCCGACACCACCAGTTATAGCTGGGGAGAAAGCTCTGCTCTTTAGGCTAAAATGTTGACTCGCTAGATACTCGCTTGCCCGTTCGTTTTTTGGGAGGCACAATTAGCGAAGGAGGATCGGTAACTTGCGATGCTTTAAGCCCAATTGCACGGCTCATGTATATATCGTCATGCTTGCCATCTACTGCCCCATAACTACCATTTTCTTTTATTTCGTAACTATCGGCCTCGTCAATGGCACGCTCGTCATATTCGATATAGTTGCGCTCCCTCATTCGTTTGTTCATTTGGTTTACCAAGTCGGTTTTCGATGCCGAAGAGGTAAAGAACCCATATCTTGCTGGACGCCCCTCTCGTATAGAGAATCTATCGCTACGTGCATATAGGTTTGGGTATATATCTTTTATTTCGTCCAAAATTGTGAGCGAATGGTCACCATCGCTACTCTTTGCATTTAGCGAATTAGCTTCGACAACCAGCAGAGCCTTACCATAAAGTGTCGCCAACTGCACGGCACGCCATATGGCTAAATCTTGGTCGAGGTGAAATCGCCATGTAGCAATACACTCCTCGCCGCCACCCTCTATGAGCCCATAGCGATCTATCACCGAAATAACCGAATAGTCGGCACGCTCTGTCCTGCCACCAATATCCATGCTAACAATATAACGATTCTTAACAGCAGGCGATTGTTCTGCCAAAGCCCATATCCAAAGCGTACCGCCGGCACACTCATACAACTTCATAGAACAATCGATTGCACTACTGCCTTGCTGGCTATCAGACGATATTTCGCCAACGAATATTGGTTTTCGACACTCCTTGCGCATGGCTGCCGTATAGGCTGGGTTGTGTGCTCTGCGCCCTGTCGATTGAAACGCCTCGGAGGGTGTAGTTGGAAACTCACACCCCATTCGCCAGTCGTCATACCCTTCGGACAATCTTTTTGTTCGATGCCAATTTATGCCTTCGAGGCTTGCTCCCAACTCAAAATACCCTTTTTCGACACTGTTCATAGACTCTACAAACTCCCTCATCTCTTGCTCACTCTCAAAATTTGTTTGGTATAAATCTATCTCATACCAAGGCACAAACACGGGAGTGAATCCGTTTTCACCTCTTTGAGCACCACTAAATAACCTGTGAAAATAGTTACCCACTCCCTTTGCCGTACTCTCTACCACTATCATCGATAACTCTTGCAGAGGAACAGTTCCGGCTATTGTTTGAATTAAATCTTCGGGGCTTTTGCCCTGTGTGGTTTTCCAAAGCCCTACTTCAGACAGATGAGCCATCATAATATCCGACGATCGCAGCGAGTCGGGCTGCTGCATCGAGCCTATATATATGATTGCTCCTCTCGATGTAATTATTTTATTCTTGGATGAGCCCTCGTAGTTTGACATTGTAATAGAGGGCATTTTTTGTGGGTAGTTAGCCACTAGCCTATTATACATAGCTCGAATATTGCGTGCCTGCTCCTCTACGTCGGTAACTATTGCCGAGTGCCAGTTGCGGCGATGCAAAAGCTGTATCCACGCCATAAATATTTGAATAAGTGTCGACCCTCCCCACTGTCGTGCCTTTAGCAGTACTACACGTATTGGCTCTTTTTGCTCTATTTTATTATACAAAACCAAGAGCAGCTTTAGCTGTGCACCACGCAACCTAAAGGGTACTAGTTGTTTGGTGCTCTTATCTTGTATCTTTACACAACTAATTGCCCAATACTCAAAATCATATCTTAGCCTGAGTGCCGACACACTTCGCTCTAGCGACTTGTAGTTTAGGTTATTTTGATTGGCATAGTTTTTGAGAGTGCCACATTCTACTATTGAGCACACCAGCGCATCGCTCAATGCAATATTTGGCATTAGTATATGGCGAGCCGTGGTGAGTTGCAGTCTAAATCTCCCAACCAAAGAGCCCTCACCCGTTTGTGGGTTATATGGCAGGCTATGATTGCTAGTACGTGTTCTATTGAGTTCAATAATAGTTTGAGTTTCGGTTTTAATATTCATTATATTACAATTTTTTATTGTAGTTATTTATAATGCGTGAAACATACTTGGGTGTAATGCCATACATAGCAGCAATTGTATCGTAATAAAACGACATCGAAATATACTTATAGAGTATCGGATTCTCCTTAGAAACACTCTTAATTAGGTTTATATAGTCTGTATAGATCATTTGGGTGAGAATATCGCCTCGCTTTACTCTCTCTTTAGAGCTCAATTGAATCTCTCTTAACCGCATTTGAAATACTTTGTATCTGTGCCGAGATAGTGGTTTCATTGCTAGCTGGGGTTTAATTATTAATCTAATTAGTGCAAATATAGTAATTTTTATTTGCACTTAAAATAGTTTGCACGCTAAATAGTATATTCCCCATTTTTTTTAATCTCCTAAATTATAAGTATATTTGCACTGCTTTGTCATTTCAAGATCAACTTAAAGTGTTCAACGAGGGAATTGTGTGCAAATCACAAACAGTCCCGCTGCTGTAATCCTCTGCCACAATAGTGGTAGAATTCTAGTAGACAGCCACTGCTCACAACACATTGAGCGGGAAGGCACTAGAGACAAGGAGAGTCAGAAGACCTGCAAAGCAACTATTAATCGTCTAGGGTTTCGTGGATAAAACCCAGCGATATTCGAATCTTTTTCGTATATCCCTAGCCCTAGAATAATTACAATATTAATGACAAGGGCACTTATATCTTTTTTTGCATTAGCCACACTAATGAGCTGCGGCCAAAAAGTGGCTCACGACACACAGTCGGGTAAGATGCAGTATGCCAAAGAGTTTACCATTTCACAAAAAGAAGGCTATCGTGATATAACGGTGCGCAACCCGTGGGATACTACCACCGTTTTGCGACGTTATGCACTAGTTAAACACACCGATACTATTCCATCGGGGCTAGATGGCTACACAGTTGTGCGTGTGCCCATAACAGAGCTTGCAATATCATCGGCAGTAGATGCTGGGGCTATTAGCATGCTTGGCGCTACCGACGATGTAGTTGCTGTGTGTGAGCCCAAGTATATTGGCGATGACTCACTCACCGCTCGTGAGCTACGTGGCGAAATAGCCGACCTAGGTCGTGCCACACGTCCCTCGGCAGAGCTTCTGCTTGCCTCGGGAGCACAAGGCATTATTGTTGCTCCGTTTAATAACCAAGGTTTTGGAGCTGTCGAAAAAAGCGGAATTCCAATAATCGAATGTGCTAGTTACACCGAAAATACTCCACTAGGGCGTGCCGAGTGGATTAAGTTCTATGCAGCATTTGTGGGCAAAGAGGCTGTTGCCGACTCAATTTTTAGTGCCGAAGTCGATAGGTACAATCAACTTTGCGAGCTAGCAAAGGGGGTTGAAAAACGCCCTCGCCTGCTTGCAGGTATGCGCTATGGGCAAATGTGGAACATATCAACTGGCAATAGCTATGCAGCCCATCTATACCGAGATGCACAGGCAGACTACCCATGGAGCCAGCTAGAGGGAGCAGTATCTGTGCCTATGTCCTTTGAGGCAGTGGCAGTTGGTGGCGCCGAGTGCGATGTATGGATTATTCCCTATTACGACCAACACAAAGATATGACGCTAGAGTCTCTGAAAGAAGATTTTGAGTTATATTCCCAGCTTGCTCCCTACAAAACGGGCGAGATATATGTGGTAAACACGGCCTATAAAAAGATATATGAGCAGACACCATTTGCGCCTGCACTTTTTCTCGAAGATCTGTTGCGAGTGCTTCATCCTCAGCTATTCACACAAGGTCAAATGCGATATTTTAGCAAAATAAAATAGTATGTCACGTATCTCAATCACATATTGGCTACTCTCGCTTGGCGTAGTTCTGCTACTAGGGCTAAGTGTAGCATGGGGAGCGGTAGATATTCCGTTAGAGAAGGTAATATCTATCCTAATGGGTGATAACCAGGACTCTATTCTTCACTCCATCATTTTTGATTCTCGCATTCCACAGAGCATAGCAGCACTACTGTGTGGTGCAGCGCTTGCGGTGAGTGGCCTCATTCTACAAACCCTGTTTCGCAACCCGCTAGCATCGCCCTCTATTTTGGGTATTAGCTCGGGGGCTAGCCTAGGTAGTGCACTTGTAATCATGGCTCTAGGTGGCCGTGTGGGTTCGCTTGCACTAGGAGGTTCGTTTGCCGTAGTATTTGGCGCTTTTGTGGGGGCTATGGCGGTTTTGGTGCTCTTGCTAATGTTCACTACACTAGTTAGGGGTACTGTTATGCTACTAGTTGTGGGGCTAATGATTGGATACTTGGCTAGTTCGGTATCCTCGCTACTTAGCTACTACTCCTCTAGCGATAGTGTGGTTTCCTATGTTGTGTGGGGAATGGGTGATTTTACGGGTGTTACGCTCGATAGCTTGCCTTTCTTTAGTTTGTTTTTGATTATAGGAATTGTGGCTTCAATTGCTATGATTAAGCCACTAAATGCGCTACTTATTGGCGATAGATATAGTTCGAACTTGGGTTTAAATATTGTGCTTGTGCGATTTGTTGTGCTGCTAACGGCTGGTCTTTTAACGGCTGTCGTAACTGCATTCTGTGGTCCAATTGCTTTTATTGGCATGGCAACACCACACATAGCTCGCATGATATTAAAGACCACCGACCATCGCCGCCTTTTACCCGTTACACTACTCATGGGCTCGGCAATAGCACTTGTGTGTAATATAATATCGAGCTCGCTGCTCAATGGTAAAATTATTCCACTTAACGTAATCACACCGCTAATGGGCGCTCCTGTGGTAATATACATTATCGTGGGACGAAACAAAATGCAGTACTTTTCATAGAGGACTTTGGTGTGAATCGACATTTGAGAGCATTATAAAATGAGTAAAATTATACTATCGGCTAGTGGGCTAACAGTTGGCTATGCCGAGAATCGAAAATCGAGTGCCAAGATTGTGCACGACAATATATCATTCTCGCTAAAGAGTGGTGCACTCACTTCGTTGCTAGGTGCCAACGGAGCAGGTAAGTCGACCCTTATAAAGAGCCTTACTCGCTTCATAGACCCTATATCGGGGCAAATCGAGCTAATGGGTGCTCCGCTAGAGAGTTATAGCCGTGGCGAATTATCACGCCTTATCTCGGTGGTTCTCACCGACAGAGTGCTAGACTCAAACCTATCGGTTCGAGATCTTATTTCGCTAGGCAGATACCCATACACTGGTTTTTTTGGTAGGCTCAATGCCCAAGATATGGAGATTGTAGAGCACTCTGCCGAGCTAACGGGTGTAGCCGATATGCTATCTCGTGATGTAGCGATGCTAAGCGATGGTGAACGACAAAAAATATTTATCGCCAAGAGCCTAGCACAACAAACACCTCTTATTATATTAGATGAGCCAACAGCATTTTTGGATATAAAATCTCGCATCGAGATTATGTCGCTACTCCACTCCCTAGCACAGAGGCAAGACAAGGCTATTTTGATTTCGACACACGATATGGATGCCGCTCTCAAGCTATCCGATAGGCTGTGGGTTGTAAAGAAGGGATATGGTATGCGATGTGGGCAAACCGAAGATATGGTTCTTTCGGGTGCTATGGACGATATATTCGATAGAGAAGACATTGGGTTTGATATAGATCGAGCAACATTTACTATTCTTGCCAATAACTCCAAGCGCACTATCTCTATTGATGGTCACACTAGCGTAGTGCCGTGGATAAGGGCTTCGCTAGAGAGAATTGGATATAGGGTTGTGCCTTCAGATGCACAAGTATCTGTTTTTGTTAGAGAGATAGGTGATTATTGTGTTCGAAATTCTCAGGGTGAGCGGGTGTTTAGTTCGGTTGAGGAGCTTGTTGTTTATTTGCGGTAGTACGCTTTTACTACTTCTCTCACGATTGGGCGGTCA
>CAYJIL010000093.1:0-9056 GCA_964370235.1 uncultured Rikenellaceae bacterium
CTGTCACTGCTCGTTTTACTAGCATTACTAGGTTTGTGGGGGTATTGATGGATCGCCTTTGTGATAGTTTTTGTGTTTATAGGGTATGGATAATCGGGTAGTTTTTGGGTATGATATACAAAAAATCCCTCTTGCCAAAAGCGAGAGGGATTTTTATTATTGAGCTACTTAGGAATTATAGCTGAGTTGCAGGGTTTAGGTTTGCAGACTCAATGTCCTTGAAGTAGTTGTATGTGTTAACACGAAGTTCGCCACAAGCAGCCTCGTCACAAACGATAATGCCCTTTGGGTGCATTTGTAGAACCGAAATAGTCCAAATGTGGTTAACGCTACCTTCTACACCGTGCTTAAGAGCTTGTGCCTTACCTGCACCGTTAGCTAGGATGATAACCTCTTTTGAATCCATGATAGTACCAACACCAACTGTTAGAGCTGTTGTAGGAACTTTTGAAGTATCGCCATCGAAGAAACGAGAGTTTGCAATTACAGTCTCGTGTGTTAGAGTCTTGATGCGTGTGCGAGAAGTAAGCGATGAGCCTGGCTCGTTAAACGCAATGTGACCATCGCTACCAATACCGCCTAGGAATAGGTGGATTTGGCCATATGATTTGATCTTAGCCTCATAGCGCTCACACTCTGCTGCGTGATCTTCGGCCTGACCGTTAAGAATGTTTGTGTTCTCTCTTTTGATATCTACATGGCTAAAGAAAGTATCCCACATAAAGCTGTAGTAGCTTTGTGGATGCTCCTTCTCTAGACCTATATATTCGTCCATGTTAAATGTAACAACGTTAGCAAAAGATACTTTGCCTGCCTTATACAGTTCGATAAGTGCGTTGTATGTTCCTACTGGTGTGCCACCTGTTGGTAGTCCTAGCACGAATGGTTTTTCTGGAGTTGGGTTAAACTCACAAATACGCTTTGCGATGTAGTTTGCTGCCCACTGTGACATGTCGTTATAGTTGGGCTCGATAATTAGTCTCATATTAGTTATTTTAGGTTTAGATGCAAAAATACAATTATTTTATATTAGTGCAAACAGCAAGGGGTAATTTATTCCCAATCCTGCTCTATATCTGTGCTCTCTTCTTGGTTTTCGTCCTCTTCGATCTCTTGGTCATCGTCAATATCGCAGTCTACAATATAGGCAACCTCTATTAGCTCGACACCAACCTCTTGAGCCTTATCCCACAATAACTCCCACGAGAAAGTACTCTTGAGCGTTAGTTTCGTTTCGGCCTGTTCAATTAGCGTTATCGCAATCTCGGTAGCAACATTTACAACAGTATCATCGCCAAGAATTTTGATGCTACTAGCACCCGATTGGCATGCAATATCTATTAAATCTTCGATATAGCCAAGGTCTTCGATATCTACCTCTACGGCTAAACCAAGCGATGCTTCGTCTGCAATTTCTTGTGAAATCATAGATAGCTCGGCTACCAATGGTTCGATTCCACACTCCTCTAGCTCGCCTATTGTAACGGCTACCTCTACTTGGTCGGCACCATTTTCTATTGCCATAGCACACTCTAGCAGCCTTACCTCGGGGTAGGTTGCCGAGCTAAGCTGAGCCACAACTTCGGGTAGCGAACCTCCAATCTCTAGTGCAGCCATGTCGACATATAGTGGATTTACCACTACCGAATTACTATCCTCAGAGGCTACCGCCTCACGAATTAACTCTTTTGCGTTCATCTGACCGCCCCTTAGCGACTCGATGACATACTCTCTTACTCTCTCCATTACTTTACTCTTAATCGTTGATTAATTCTAAGTGTTGTGGTACGCTTAATACCATTTAATCTACATACTTGGTCTATCGACACGCCATATCTAGAGGCAATGCGCCCAAGAATATCACCACTACGTACAGTGTGATAAACTGCGGCTCCGCTCTTTCTAACGGCTGTTTTTGTGCCATTTAGCTTTGATGCTACTTTGCTTAGTGCAGTCGAATCAACTGCTTGTGCATATAGCGAATCGCTAGCAAAATATTCGGCATCGTCCTCTTCGAGTATCTCCGATGCTCTAGATAGGATGTTAAAGAACGACTTCTCTAGTGCAAAGGTTTGGTACCGTAAAACTCCGTTCTCGAAATCGATCAAGAACTCGGGGTCAAAGCTCTGGTCGCAGTACCTAAACTCAAAGTGTAGGTGGTTGCCTCTACTACGCCCCGTGTTACCAATATAGCCAATCACTTGCGATGCCTTTACATAGTCACCCACCTTTACATTCATGCGGCTAAGGTGTGCATACCAGCTCTCTAGCCCGTTTGGGTGGCGTATAATAACAAGATACCCATATCCTCCCGTGTTATATTGAGCATATCGAACCTTGCCATCAAATGTTGCGTATAGCGTTTCGCCTACGGGTTTCGAAATATCGACACCATTGTGGTGGCGACCTCGGCGTGGGCCATATTTAGAGAACACCTTTCCTTTGACCGGAGGATAAAAACCGTTCATATCGTCGATTAGTTGCAGCTCTGTCACCTCGGGCAGATGTGCAAGCTCAATTGAGCGATATGAGAAAATTTTTGTAGTATCCCAATGTGTTTGGTAGACCATGTGCTGTTCTAGTGCCTCCTTGTCGTGATGTAGATAGTCCCACTCACCATTTGTGTACAAAATAATGGAGCTATTCTCCATATTGGGGGCATCTATCGTATCTATCACAACACGAGGAATTAGTTCAATGCCTCTTTGACGAGGCGCATATCGTTGTGCCGAAAGATCGCCCACTAGCGATGCTGTCAATAGTAGCGATATGCCTATAATTCTCTTAAAAATTGTCATGCTGCTATGCTCCACCGCTTTGTGTAGAGCTAAGTTTATATTATAGTATTCCTTTATAAATAAATGTATTATCGCCTGCGGTGTAGCCAAGCTCGTGTTTCGATAATGCAAAGATAGCACTCCCCGAACCACTCATTGCCACATAGCTAGCACCTAGCTCTTTGAGCGTCTCTTTTACCTTGGCTAGTTGTGGATGCAAAGCAAATATGCCTGCCTCAAAATCGTTTACAAGCACCTCTTGCCACCTCTCAACACCCATGCCTAGCGACTCTTCTAGCGCAACTGTCATTGCCTTGGGAGTAATAGAACCAAACGCCTCTTTTGTTGATATGTGTACATCTTTTTTGACGATGGTTATGTGCCAGCCAGCTAAATCTAGCTCATATGGGCTGAGTATATCGCCCCTGCCAGCTACCATCATCGCTCCATCATATAAAAAGAACGGTGTATCACTGCCTAGCATTAGCGAGAGCTCTTGTATTTGCTCGTGGCTTGCCCCTAGCGAAAGTAGCTCGTTAATGCCCTTTAGCACAAACGTAGCGTCACTAGAGCCACCGCCAAGCCCTGCCCCCATTGGTACAACTTTGTGTAGATGTATCTTAACGGGAGTAGCACCAAATTTCTCTTTTAGGAGCATGTATGCCCTATAACACAAGTTCTTATCTAGCGGACAGTCAATCGCTAGCCCGCTAGTTGAGAACTCAAACTCTTCGCTCTCCACAATCTCTAGCATATCCCTAAGCCCAAACACAGGGTATAGTAGCGATGATATTTCGTGAAATCCATCGTCTCTACGCTTGGTGACACCAAGCCCTAGGTTTATTTTACAGTGTGGGTAAAGTATCATGTTATTGTATTTTTGATCCTGCCTCAAAAATAGCAACTACCTCGCCACCTTTTTGTAGCATTAGCATATTACCATCAATTGTGTATGAATCTGCCGAACGCAAAGTCTGCATGTAAAGGTGCTCGTTTGCACCATCTGGGCACATTGCCATAGTGACTGCACCTTCTGATAGTTGTAGCTTGCGAACATCTTGCTCGGTGTATGGGATTGTATAGCTATTACAAGCTGCACGGCCACGAATTACACCTTCTGTTTTATCAAATACAGCGTTGTAGTATTCGCTTTCGCTCTTTGCAAAGTCTCTCTTTCCTGCTACCTCGTATAGTTTCCACTCATAACCAGTTAGAGTGTGTGGGTTTGTAGATTTAGCCCCGTTGCAACCACAACAAGCGGTTAGTGTAAGCAGTATGACTGCAAAAATTGATGTTGAAATAGTTCTCATTATCTTGTTTTTATAAAATTTGTAAACATCTCCATGGGCAAAGATAGTGAATTAATGGTGAAGATGGAGCTTCAAGACAAATCTTTTAATTACCTTTGTGCATTATTATATGTAACATTTTTTAAACTTTAATAAAATCAAAACTATGAAAAAGATTATCGCTTCTCCAAAGGCTCCAGCAGCAGTTGGTCCTTATAGCCACGCAGTAGAGGCTGCAGGCGCATTGTACGTATCGGGTCAGCTACCTGTTGATGGTGCTACATCACAAATTCCTACTACTATCGAGGAGCAAACCGAGCAATCTCTAAAGAACCTAGGTTATATTCTAGAGGAGGCTGGTTATGGTTTTGAGCACGTAGTTAAGACTACTGTTCTTCTTGACGATATTGCTAACTTTGCGGCTATGAACGCTGTATATGCAAAATACTTTGCTGCCGATGCTCCTGCTAGAATGTGCTACCAAGTAGCTAAGCTACCTATGGGCGTGATGGTAGAGATTGATGCAGTAGCTGTTAAGTAATGAAAACCCTTTTACTTCTTGCGCCACTTACGCAGATTGGGTCGCCATATCCTGCCACAACAGCCCTAAAAGGCTATCTTGTGCAGCAGGGGCACGACTGTTATCAGGCAGACCTAGGCATAGAGCTTATAAACAAAATTTACACCAAGGAGTTCCTAGGTCAAATATTTACTATGGCATTCGAGAAAGATCGCCTTTCGACTCTAGCCAAGAATCTTGCTATGAAAAAGAGCGAGGTTTTGGGTTCGATAGACATAGTACGTGGCTTTTTGCAGGGGCAAGACCCATCGCTAGCGCAGCGTATCGTGGCTCGCACGCTACTTCCAAATATTGGTAGAGTAAAGCGTGCGACCGATGCCGATTTGGAGTGGGCGTTTGGTGTTAGTGGTACGATAGATCGTGCCAAGCACCTAGTAACGCTATATTTCGAAGACCTTGCCGACTTTATTGCCGAGGTGGCATCGCCGGGCTTTGCACTTGTGAGGTATATGGAGCAAATTGCACTTTCGCTACCTAGCTTTGCCCCAATGGCAGAGCAATTGCAGCGAGAGAGCGACCCCGTAGAGAGTCTAATGCTCGAGCTTTTTGAACAAAAAATCATTGAGCAATCACCTCAGCTAGTAGCTATATCGGTGCCATTTCCGGGCACCTTGGCTTCGGCACTTCGCATGGGTAAGCACATAAAAAGCAATCACCCTAACATAACAGTTGCCATTGGTGGTGGTTATGTTAATACCGAGCTTCGACAAATTAGCGAAACTGCTATTTTTGACTATGTCGACTATATTATGTATGATGATGGTGAGTTACCAATTACCTCGCTTATCTCACACCTAAATGGCGAAATTGCAAAAGATCAGATTGTTCGTGCTAAATATCTAGACCAAGGTAGTGTAGTTGATAGTAAAGTGTGGGAGGGTAAAATATCCGAAGACGACAAGCCTACGCCCGATTTTTCGGACCTTAGGCTCGATATGTATATGTCGACTATCGAGGGTACTAACCCCATGCACAAGCTGTGGAGCGATGGTAGATGGAACAAACTTACCGTGGCACATGGTTGCTATTGGGCAGGGTGTAGCTTTTGCGATACCAAGCTAGACTATATTAACCGTTATGATGCTCCCAAAGCCAAAACCGTAGTCGACCGCATGGAGGCTATTGTTAAGCAAACAGGTTCGAGAGGTTTTCACTTTACCGACGAGGCACTGCCTCCAAAGTTGTTAAAGGAGATTGCCAGCGAAATTTGTGAGCGTGGTTTGATTGTGAGCTATTGGGGCAACATTAGGTTTGAGAAACAATTTGATAGTGAGCTAACAAAACTACTTGCATCGAGTGGCTGTATTGCTGTTTCGGGAGGGTTAGAGGTGGCATCACCTCGCATCCTCAAGCTAATAAACAAAGGTGTTACCATCGAGCAAGCTGCACACGCTATGGCTGCCTTTAACGAGGCTGGCATTATGGTGCACGCCTACCTAATGTATGGTTTCCCAACACAAACCTTTGCCGAGAGTGTCGACTCGCTAGAGATTGTTCGCCAAATGTTTGCCGAAGGTCTTGTGCAATCTGCCTTCTGGCATCGTTTTGCTATGACCGAGCATAGCGAAGTGGGTTGTAACCCCACAAAATATTCGGTTACACGAGAGGGGCAAACAAATAGCTTTGCCAACAATGCCCTAAACTTTAGTAGCGAGTCTACGGTAGATTGGGACGAAGTTGGTGGTGCTCTTTCGCTCGCTACTTCTAACTTTATGACTGGGCTAGGTTATGATACTCCGCTCAAGCGTTGGTTTAAGGAGGGCGTAACTGTTCGTCAAAGTGTAGCTAAGAACTTTATTTCAAAACTTTTTGAAGAGTAAAATATGAAAAAGAGCCTTTTATTGACTCTTATTTTAGCGATTGTTGTGCCACTGATTTCGGTGGCACAATATCGTAATCCGCTAGATCAATCGCCTTTGTTGGCAGGTAATTTTGGTGAGCTACGTGGTGTGAGCTTTCATGCTGGTATCGACTTTAAGACCTCGGGTGTCGAGGGAAAGAGGGTCTATGCTGTGGCAGATGGCTATGTTAGCCGTGTTTTTGTTTCGCCATTTGGTTATGGTAAGGCAATATATGTAACGCACCCTGCACTAGGGTCAACAACGGTATATGCACATTTGCGTGACTTTTCGCCACAGCTCGATAGCATTGTAAAAAAGAGACAATACTCTTCGCAAAGCTACCGACAAGATATTTACCTTAAACAAGGACAGGTGAACGTAAAGAGTGGCGAGCTAATAGGTTATTCGGGTAACACGGGCACATCGGGTGGGCCACACGTACACTTCGAAATTCGTGAGGGCGGGCTACCAGTTAATATTCTAGCCAAAGGTTATTATAATATTGCCGATACTATTTCGCCCAAGCTATTTGCTATGTTTGTAATTGAGGTTGACAGCATAGGGGGAGTCTCTACGCACAATGTTGCCAAGCGTTATCCGCTAACAAAAACTGCCGATGGCTACCGCATTACTTCGGGCGAGAAGGTCAAAATATCTAAACCCTCGTACCTAGCCTTTGAGATTACCGATCGCAAAAACAACGTTAACAACACCTTTGGCACAAGCGATATGAGCCTTGAGATAGAAGGTGAGCACATTTTTGGCTACTCAATAGACAAACTATCCTATGGCAAGATGCGCTATGTTAGTACATTTAGGCACTATGGGCTCGATCTTAAAACTCGCAATGATGTAATTAGAGCCTACCGCTCTCCCAATAATAAACTAACGTTCTACCAAGGAGTCAAAAATCGTGGCATAATCACACCATCATCTATTGACAGTGGCGAATCGCTTGCAACTTTCAAAGACGACAATGGTAATATTTCAAGAGTAGTATTCACTCTCGAAAAGGGGGTAACTCCACCACCATCTACTCAAACACCAAAGGGTGAGCTTGCGCAGTGGATGTTCGATTATAATAAATATGACAAGGATTATCGAGTATCAATTGCCTCGCAGTCGCTTTTCGAATCTATATATATAGAATCAACAGCAACCAAAGATCCCAAATCACCATTCAGTCCGTTGGTAACGGTGGGTGATCGTAATATTCCACTAGCCAAAAGCTATGAGCTAGAGATTACGGCCGATAGCTCTCTTAGCGAGTCTCAGCTATCAAAGGCACTCATAGTCTCTATATCTGATAGTGGCAAAAAAAGCGCCCTTAGTTCCAAAGTTACAGGGCGCAAGATTTCGGCCAAACCATCTAGCTTTGGGCGTTTTAGAGTAGATGTAGACTCGCTTGCTCCTCGCATTAGTCCCATGTACAAGCCAGCCGAGAGCCAATCAGCCAAGCGCAGTATTGCCTTTAAGATTACCGACGATCTATCGGGCATAGCATCCTATGCAGGCTATGTAGATGGCAACTGGGTAGTGTTTGAGTATGAGCCCAAAAAGAATATGATTGAATATAAATTTGATAACCACATTACCAAGGGAGGCAGCCACACAATAAAGGTGGAGGTAATCGATGGTAAAGGAAATAAAAAGAGTTATAATGGAAAATTTACCTATTAAGAGAGTTAAACTAGAGGTGTGTTGTGGCAATTTTGAGAGTGCAGTTGCAGCCGAGCGTGGTGGTGCCCACCGTGTCGAACTTTGTAGCGCACTAGCCTTGGGGGGATTGACTCCCTCGATAGGTGATATTGTACGCACAGTCGAGCTACCAATCATCGTGCACGTTTTGATACGCTCACGTGAGGGCGATTATTGCTACACCCCTAGCGAAATTGAGAGCATGGTTGTAGACATTAGAGCTTGCAAAAGAGCAGGTGTCGATGGAGTGGTTATTGGAGCACTCAAAGCAGATGGTTCGGTAGATATTGAGGCTTGTCAAGCAATGATTGAGGCGGCTGATGGTATGCGCATCACTTTTCACCGAGCATTTGACGTAGTACGTGATATGGATAGTGCACTAGAGGATATAATTGCTCTAGGTTGCCACACCATCCTTACATCGGGTGGTCAGCCAACAGCAGAGCAAGGTCTATCTAAGCTAGAGGAGTTGTGCAAAAAAGCAAATGGTCGCATTGTAATCATGGCAGGCAGTGGCATCACACACCTAAATGGCGAACTAATAGCTACACAACTCAAGCAAGAGTACATTCACGGTTCGTGCAAAGAGACTATGGCTAGCAGCATGGAATTTGAGAACCCATTACTACCGCTAGAGAGCCACATAACAACCTCGCAGCAGTTAGTTAGCGAGCTTAAGGCTGTACTTCCTGCACTATAAGCAATAGTGCTACACATAACTATAAAATCCCTTCTGATTGACAGAGGGGATTTTTTTGTACCTAATACGCAAACCCCATAAACACAAAAGCTATCACCAAGGCAAAACACAAATACACCCACAAGCCTAGTATTGCTAGTAAAACGAACAGAAACACTCCACAAAAGCAAA
>CAYJIL010000094.1:0-8766 GCA_964370235.1 uncultured Rikenellaceae bacterium
GAGGTAGTAAAGTGTACTACCGATTATCACACAAAGACAAGGTAGTAAAGTGTATTACCACCACCACCGTGAGGAACACGGTAAATAGCATTACCGTTACTTTATCTCCTCAAAGTCAACATACTCACCCACCTGCGTATTAACACGTTTGGCTTCGGCATTTTGGCGATCGATAGTTACATCACCTTTTTTCTTGTGGCTCTGAGACTGAGAGCCTCGACCCCCAGCATTTGACGAGAACCCACCCGAGAAACCTCCAAAGTTGAAACCTCCACCCGAGAAGTTACCTCCAAAGCCTGCGCCGGGGTTGTCTTGCATTTGTTTAATCTTTCGCTGTAACCAAAATCGAAGCAACCATTTTGCTACAATTCCAAAAAGATATAAGAAGATAATTGTTCCTAAAACGAAACTAATAAATTTTTCCATGTATATATTTAAAATTTAACTAACAGCAAAGTTAT
Source organism: uncultured Rikenellaceae bacterium (assembly GCA_964370235.1). Taxonomy (GTDB): domain Bacteria; phylum Bacteroidota; class Bacteroidia; order Bacteroidales; family Rikenellaceae; genus CAYJIL01. Next base: position 462 of record CAYJIL010000094.1, read on the forward strand.
GAAAAAAAAGAGATGATTTTCAAATTTTCTTCAATATTTCTTTAAACGGATTAATTAATTCATCTATTGTAATAATTGTTATATGCTTTTTCCAAAATCAGTTTTTTTTTACCTATATTTGTACTTTGCTTATCACTAGGATAAAATTATTTGGATATGGAATTAAATATATTGACAGCTGTATCTCCTGTTGATGGAAGATACCGTAAGGCGGCAGATCCGCTTGCAGCATACTTTTCGGAGTTTGCACTTATTAAATATCGTGTAATGGTAGAGATAGAGTACTTTATCTCTCTTTGCGAGTTGCCACTAGAGCAACTAAAAGGTTTTGACCGTTCAAAGTTTGAAGACCTACGCAACATTTATGAGCTATTTACAATCTCTGATGCCGAGCGTGTAAAAGAGATTGAAAAGACAACTAATCACGATGTTAAAGCTGTTGAGTACTTTATAAAAGAGAAGATGGATGCTCTATCGCTAGGTGGCGAAAGAGAGTTTGTACACTTTGGTCTTACATCACAAGACATAAACAACACAGCAGCTCCTGCGTCGTTGCGTGATGCTACTAACGAGGTTTACTACCCTTTGTTAGAGCAGCTTATGGTTAAGCTAAAAGATATGGCAGAGCTATGGGACGATGTGCCTTTGCTAGCTCGTACACACGGTCAACCAGCCTCTCCAACACGTCTAGGTAAAGAGATTATGGTATTTGTTGACAGGCTACAAAAGCAGCTTGACCTACTAAAAAGCATACCTTGCCCAGCAAAATTTGGTGGTGCAACAGGTAACTTTAATGCTCACCATGCAGCATACCCACACATTGACTGGGTAGCATTTGCTAACACATTTGTGAATGAGCGTCTAGGTCTTGACCGTTCTCAAATCACAACACAAATTGAGCACTACGACAATATCGCTGCTATTTTCGATGGCTTTAAGCGCATCAATACTATCATCATCGACCTTTCTCGTGATATGTGGACATATATCTCGATGGATTACTTTAAGCAAAAAATCAAGGCTGGTGAAATTGGTTCTTCGGCTATGCCACACAAGGTTAACCCAATTGACTTTGAAAATGGCGAGGGTAACCTAGGTATTGCTAACGCAATTTATGAGCACCTATCGGCTAAATTGCCAATCTCTAGATTGCAGCGTGACCTAACAGACTCTACTGTGCTTCGTAACATTGGTGTTCCGATGGGGCATACAATCATTGCTTTTAACTCGGTTCTTCGTGGTCTTGATAAACTAATCATCAACAAAGAGGCTATCAACAACGACCTAGAGCGTAACTGGGCAGTAGTTGCCGAGGGTATTCAAACAATTCTTCGTCGAGAGAATTATCCAAACCCTTATGAGGCACTAAAAGAGCTAACACGCACAAATACAGCTATTCGCAAGAGCGATATAGTAGAGTTTGTAGCTAAGCTAGATGTTTCGGATAGCGTGCGTGAGGAGCTTTCGGCTCTATCGCCACAAAGCTACACTGGTGTAAGATTTAAGTAAAAAGAGTAACATAACAAATAAAATGGCAAGAATTAAAATTAAAGAGTTTCTACAAATGCAGGGCGAAGGCCAGCAGGTAGAGGTTAAGGGATGGGTAAGAACAAAGCGAGGAAACAAGAATGTAGCCTTTGTAGCTCTTAACGATGGCTCGACAATTAACAATATACAAGTTGTAGTAGATGTAGCTACATTTGACGAGGCTACTCTCAAGCGTGTAACTACGGGTGCATGTCTTAGAGTAGAGGGTGCACTAGTAGCATCTATGGGTGCTGGTCAAGGTGTCGAGGTGCAGGCTTCGGCTATCGAGGTGTATGGCGATGCAGACCCAGACAAATATCCACTACAAAAGAAAGGTCACACAATGGAGTTCTTGCGTGAGATTGCACACCTTCGTCCACGTACAAACACTTTTGGTGCAGTGTTGCGCATTCGCCACGCAATGGCTTATGCTATTCACAAATATTTTAACGATAGAGGTTTCTTCTACCTACACACACCTATCATCACTGGTTCTGATGCCGAGGGTGCAGGTGCTATGTTCCAAGTTACAACGCTAGACGTTGCTAACGCTCCTCGCACCGAGGAGGGCAAGGTAGACTACTCACAAGATTTCTTTGGCAAGGAGTGTAACCTAACGGTTTCGGGTCAGCTAGAGGGTGAGTTGGGTGCTATGGCACTAGGCGATATATATACTTTTGGTCCTACTTTCCGTGCCGAAAATTCTAATACACCTCGTCACTTGGCAGAGTTCTGGATGATTGAGCCAGAGTGTGCATTCCGTGACATTGTCGATAATATGGACTTGGCAGAGGACTTCTTAAAGTACCTTATTAGCTATGCACTAGATAACTGTGCCGACGATCTTGACTTCTTGAACAAGATGGTTGACAAGGAGCTTATCGAGCGCTTACGCTTTGTAGCAGAGAATGACTTTGTGCGTCTAGACTACACCGAGGGTATCGATATTCTTATGGCATCGGGTCAAAAGTTTGAGTTCCCAGTTAGTTGGGGTCTCGACCTTCAGAGCGAGCATGAGCGTTACCTAGTAGAAAAGCACTTTAAGAAACCAGTTATCCTAACTAACTATCCAAAAGACATTAAGGCGTTCTATATGAAGCAGAACGACGATGGCAAAACGGTACGTGCTATGGATGTGCTATTCCCAAAGATTGGCGAAATTATTGGTGGTTCGCAGCGTGAAGAGTCGCTAGAGAAGCTAACTTCTCGCATTGGTGAGCTAGGTATTCCAGAGAAAGACGTTTGGTGGTATCTTGATACTCGTCGCTTTGGTTCGGCTCCACACAGTGGATTTGGTCTTGGCTTTGAGCGTTTGCTACTTTTTGTAACAGGTATGGGTAATATTCGTGACGTAATTCCATTCCCACGTACACCAAAGAGTGCTGAGTTTTAGTCGATAAACCCTTGTGTAGTATCTGCTTATAGATATTATATATGTTGGTTCTATCTATATATAGAGGTTGTCTCGATTTGGTTCGTGACAACCTCTTTGTGTAATCTGATATTTAATCATAAGAAATGTAGCGTAAATGTACGCTTGTAATTTTATATGTAAATTAACTAATTTATATATAATGTGTAATCATGTTAGCCTTAATATATAGTTAAATATTTATTTTGTTGTATTGTTGTGTAAATTAGTAATAATATGTTTAAAAATACACATTATTGGCAATTTGTTTTGGATAGAAAGATAAAATTATTATATTTGTAAACATGAGAACAGCACTATACATATCTACACTTCATCATCATCACTATACTCAAATGTAGTGTGGTTAGTTGTGTCTATTGGATAGAAAATATTTCTTTAGAAATTGATAAATAGCAGGTGACCTACTAATATTAGTAGGTCACCTTTTTTTTGCTAAAATTATACAAATACAAAAATATGATTAGAATTGCTTTACAAACAAAGGGTAGGCTAAACGAAGAGTCGATTGCCCTGTTAAGAGAAATTGGTATTAATGTTTCTTCACGCAAGAGAGAGCTACTAAGCAAGTGCGATAACTTTCCGGTAGAGATTCTCTACCTAAGAGATGATGATATTCCGCAAGCGGTGTCACGTGGAGTTGCCGATATTGGCATTGTTGGACTTAACGAGGTGTGCGAAAAGAGCCAATACCCAATAGATATTATCTATGAGTTGGGTTTTAGCCGTTGTCGTTTGTCGCTAGCTATACCCAAAGGCGATGAGTATAACGGTGTCGAGTACTTTAATAACAAACGTGTGGCTACTTCTTACCCCGTTATTTTGGCTGACTATTTTGCTCGCCAAGGCGTTAATGCCGAGATTGAAGAGATTGCAGGTTCGGTAGAAATTGCTCCTGCAATTGATATGGCCGATGCTATTTTCGATATTGTTAGTAGTGGTGGTACGCTAGTAACAAATGGTTTGAAGGAGGTAGAAAAGGTGCTTGAGTGCCAAGCTGTACTTGTGGCATCAAAAAACCTAGAGCCACAAAAACAGGCGATACTCGATCAAATGATATTCCGCATAGAGTCGCTAATGCGAAGTAAAGGCAAGAAATATCTACTCATCAACATTCCTAACAGCAAAATAGACGAGGCTTTGGCACTGCTACCGGGCATGAAAAGCCCAACCCTGCTACCACTAGCAAACAAGGAGTGGAGCTCGCTGCACGCTGTTGTTGACCAAACACAGCTTTGGGACACTATCGAGAAACTAAAGGCTATTGGTGCCGAAGATATATTGGTTCTTTCACTCGAAAAGATGATACTATAATGAGAATAGTAAAATTTCCATCGCCTGACGAGCTAAAGAGCCTGCTTGCTCGCCCATCTTTTGGTAGCGTAGAGATAGAAGGTCGTGTACAAGAGATTCTTGCTAGGGTAAAGGCCGAGGGCGATAGTGCAATCAAGGAGCTAACGGCACAAATAGATGGGGTAGAGATTGACTCTCTGCGTGTTTCGCAAGCCATAATCGATAGTGCTAGCAACAAGGTTAGTCCCTCGTTAAAGGCTGCTATAATTACGGCAAAAGAGAATATCGAGAAATTTCATGCCGCACAACGCCGAGAGGACATCGAAATAGAGACTATGCCCGGGGTAGTGTGTAGTCAAAAAACTAAACCAATCTCGCGCGTGGGTCTATATATTCCGGGTGGGAGTGCACCGCTGTTCTCGACAGTGCTTATGCTTGCTGCTCCTGCAAAGGTGGCAGGTTGCCGAGAGATTGTTTTGTGTACACCTATGCAAAAGAGCGGTGAAATATCGCCCGAAGTACTTTTTGCTGCAAGCATATGTGGAGTAAGCGAAGTTTATGCTATTGGTGGTGCTATGGCAGTGGGCGCTATGGCATATGGTACACAAAGCATTGTAAAGGTAGACAAGATATTTGGCCCCGGTAATCGCTATGTAACCATTGCTAAACAGATGGTTAGTTTATTTGATTGTTCAATAGATATGCCTGCTGGGCCATCGGAGGTGATGATTGTTGCCGACACTAGTGCCGACTGTGACTTTGTGGCAGCCGATATGCTTTCGCAAGCAGAGCATGGGGGCGATAGTCAATCTATTGTGCTAACCACTAGCGAGCAGCTTGCAAAGCAGGTGGCTGGCTGTGTTGCCGAGCAGCTAGATAATCTCGACAGGCGTGATATTACGGCGGCGGCACTCGATAACTGTTCTATTATAGTGCTACCATCACAAGATGATATGTTAGAGGTTGTAAATAGCTATGCGCCCGAGCACCTTATTGTGTCGCTAGAGGATAGCGATGTGTTTGCCGAGCGTGTAGAGTCGGCAGGTAGTATATTCATAGGTAATTACACCCCCGAGAGTGCTGGCGATTATGCTTCGGGCACAAATCATACTCTACCAACTAGCGGTTGGGCACAGAGCGTGAGCGGTGTAAACCTCGATAGCTTTACAAAGCGCATCACCTACCAAAAGATAACACCCCAAGGGCTTCGCCAAATTGGTTCGGTGGTAGAGACAATGGCAATGGGCGAGGGGCTAACGGCTCACGCTGCTGCCGTAACACTAAGACTAAACAAGATAGGACGATGATAGATATAAATTCTTTAGTAAGAGATAATATAAGAAACCTGAGCCCCTACTCAACGGCAAGGGACGAGTACCAAGGCGATATTGGCATCTATCTCGATGCCAACGAAAACCCAAATGATAATGGTGTTAATCGCTATCCCGACCCTCACCACACACAGCTGCGTGAGAGGCTCTCGCAGCTAAAAGGCGTAGCTAGCGAATCTATATTTGTTGGTAACGGAAGCGACGAGGCAATCGACCTTATATTTAGAATCTTTTGTACTCCAGCCAAAGACAATGTTGTTGCCATTGCCCCTTCGTATGGTATGTATTCGGTGGCGGCAGCAACTAATGATATTGAGCTTCGTACTGTGCAGCTCGAAGAGGATTTTTCGCTAGATAGCGACAAAATTGTGCAGAGTGTCGATGCTAATACAAAAGCAATATTTTTGTGCTCGCCCAATAATCCAACGGGCAATAGCTTTCCACAGGAACAAATCCTTGGGCTTGCATCCTCGCTTGGTGTAATGGTGGTGGTAGACGAGGCGTATATTGACTTTTCGGACAAGCCATCGATGGTGGCCAACATTGCCACACACCCAAACCTAATTATTCTGCAAACCCTATCAAAAGCGTGGGGAATGGCAGCAATTAGGTGTGGGCAGGCTATATCGTCGCCACAGGTTATTACATATATGAATAGGGTAAAGTACCCATACAACGTAAACAAACTATCACAAGAGGCGGCGCTTGCTGGGCTGAGCAACGAGGCTAATATTGCTTTGCAAGTGGCACAAATAAAGAGCGAGCGAGAGCGCATGGCAGCTAGCCTTTCGGCACTAAAGCTAACAAAGACAGTTTACCAGTCCGATGCAAATTTTTTGCTAGTAAAGGTAGAGGGGGCAAACAAGCTATACGATTTGCTAATAGAGCAGGGTGTTATAGTGCGCAATCGCAGTAGCGTAAAGGGGTGTGAAGATTGCCTAAGAATCACCATTGGTACGCCAAGCGAAAACGATAGAGTAATTGAGATTTTAACGACACAAGACAACTAGAGTGAAAAAGGTACTTTTTATAGATAGGGATGGCACGCTTATAAAAGAGCCACCCGTAGATTATCAGGTAGATAGTCTAGAGAAACTAGAGTTCTATCCGGGCGCAATAACGGCTATGAGCCATATTGCAAAGCTAGACTACCATTTGGCAATGGTTACAAACCAAGATGGTTTGGGGACAGACTCTTTTCCCGAGGAGACGTTCCACCCAGCTCACAATAAAATGGTAGATACCTTTGTGGGCGAGGGCGTAGTGTTTGATAGCGAGCATATCGATCGTTCGTTTGAAGAGGATGGTTCGCCATATCGCAAACCGGGCACAGCTATGCTAACTCAGTTTATGGATGGTAGCTATGACCTTGCAGGTTCATATGTTATTGGCGATAGAATCACCGATATTATTCTAGCCAAAAACCTTGGAGCAAAGGGTATCCTTTTGCAACCCAAAGAGGTGGGCGAGGAGATGGTGCGTCAGGCACAGTTAGATGATGTGTGTGCACTCATTACCACCGATTGGACAAAAATATATGAGCTAGTGCGCTTTTCAGACCGCCGAGTCACAATCGAGAGAAAGAGTAGCGAAACCGATATTTCGCTAACTCTAGATCTTGACGGAGTAGGCGAGAGCCATATATCGACAGGGCTTGGGTTTTATGACCACATGCTGTGGCAGATTGTGCATCATGCAGGAGTGTCGCTTAATATTAGTGTAAAGGGCGATTTGCATGTAGACGAGCACCACACCATCGAAGATAGTGCAATTGTTTTGGGCGAGGCAATAGCCTTGGCCTTGGGCAACAAACGAGGTATCGAGCGTTATGGCTTTTGCTTGCCAATGGACGAGTGTAATGCTACCGTGTTGCTAGATTTTGGTGGTAGAATCGATTTTGAGTGGAACGCACAATTTTCGCGTGAGATGATAGGGGATATGCCAACCGAAATGTTTGCGCACTTGTTTAAGAGCATAGCACAAGGAGCACGTTGCAACTTGCACATATCGGCAAATGGCGAGAACGAACACCACAAAATCGAAGGAATATTCAAGGCGTTTGCACGTGCACTAAAGGCAGCTGTGCGCCGAGACCCATTCAACTATTCACTACCATCAAGCAAAGGTATGTTATGATAACAATTGTAGATTATAAAACGGGGAATATCGAGTCGCTTAAAAATGCTCTTGCTAGGCTAGGGTGCGAGTATAGGTTATCTGCCGATGAGGCAGTGCTGAGAGCGAGCGAGCGAGTAATACTACCTGGTGTGGGTGAGGCTGTTAATGCCATGAACTCATTAACAGAGAGAGGGCTCGATCAAATAATCCCAACGCTAACAGTTCCCGTAATGGGGATATGTTTGGGTATGCAGCTCATGTGTAGCCATAGCGAGGAGGGCGATGTTGATTGTTTGGGTATATTCTCAAACAGAGTTAAATCGCTAGATATGCCAGGGCTTAAAGTGCCACATGTGGGTTGGAATACTATCGAAAATTTGCGATCGCCACTCTACAAGGGCTTTGTGGGCGAGGAGTACATCTACTATGTTCACTCGTTTGGTGCCGAGGTTAACGAAAACACCATAGCCACTACCACCTATGGTCGCTCTTTTAGCGCATCGCTAGGGCGTGATAATTTTTATGGTTGCCAATTCCACCCCGAAAAGAGCGGGGATGTTGGCGAGAGGATACTCAAAAATTTTATTTCGTTGTAGATTTAAAT
>CAYJIL010000095.1:0-8673 GCA_964370235.1 uncultured Rikenellaceae bacterium
GTGTATAAAGGCAAAAAAGGCAGCCAATAAAGCTGCCTTTTTTGTATTGAGAGATGACTATTTCGATAGTCTCTTTTGCTATATCTAGTATGAACGAGCAAACAAAACTCGCTTAGTAGATGGCTTACCGCTAATGATACAAACACCATCTTCGTGTGGTGCATCAATAGGGATACAACGAATTGTAGCCTTTGTTTCTGCCTTAATTTTCTCTTCGCTCTCTGGAGTACCATCCCAGTGTGCTAGGATAAAACCACCTTTGCTGTCAAGAACCTCTTTAAACTCCTCGTAGCTATCGACACGAGTTGTTTTCTCTTCACGGAACTTTAGTGCACGATCGAAAATGCTCTGCTGAATTTCGTCCATAAGCGAAACGATACGCTCGGTAAGACCCTCTTGAGGCACAATCTCTTTTGTAAGTGTATCACGGCGAGCAAGCTCAATTGTGCCACCTGCCATATCACGAGGACCCATAGCAAGACGAACCGGTACACCTTGTAGCTCATATTCTGCAAACTTAAAGCCACTACGTAGGTTGTCCCTAGCGTCTACCTTAACTCTAATGCCTGCTGCCTTAAGATCGGCTGCAATAGCGTCTAGCTTAGCAGTAACTTCGGCAAGTTGCTCGTCACCCTTGTAAATAGGGATTAGCACAACGTGAATAGGAGCCAATTTTGGAGGAAGTACCAAACCGTTATTGTCTGAGTGAGCCATGATAAGAGCGCCCATCAAACGTGTCGAAACACCCCACGATGTTGCCCATACGTGATCTAGCTTGCCCTCTTTGTTGGCAAACGTAACATCGAATGCCTTTGCAAAGTTTTGACCCAAAAAGTGTGAAGTACCACTCTGAAGTGCCTTGCCATCTTGCATCAAAGCCTCAATAGTAAGAGTATCTTCGGCACCTGCAAAACGCTCGCTATCGCTCTTGTGACCAATAATTACTGGTACACCCATATAGTTTTGAACAAAGTCTGAGTAGACATGAATCATGCGATTTGTCTCCTCAATAGCCTCTTGGCGTGTAGCATGGGCTGTGTGCCCCTCTTGCCATAGAAACTCTGCTGTGCGCAAGAAAAGGCGAGTACGCATCTCCCAACGAACAACATTTGCCCACTGATTACATAGGATAGGTAGGTCACGGTATGATTGAATCCAGTTCTTATATGTGTTCCAAATGATTGTCTCACTAGTAGGGCGAACAATTAGCTCCTCCTCTAGTTTTGCATCTGGATCAACCATTACACCACCGTTAGGGTCGTTCTTTAGGCGGTAGTGTGTTACAACTGCACACTCCTTAGCAAAACCATCGACATGGCTTGCCTCTTTACTAAAAAACGATTTTGGGATAAATAGCGGAAAGTAAGCATTTTGGTGACCTGTCTCTTTGAACATGCGGTCAAGCTCTGCTTGCATATTTTCCCAAATTGCATAGCCATATGGCTTAATTACCATACAACCTCTAACTGCTGAATTTTCAGCTAGCCCTGCCTTAACAACAAGGTTGTTATACCACTGCGAATAGTTATCTTCACGGTTTACAACCTCTTTTAACTCTTTTGCCATTATTTATATATCCTATTAAAGGGTAATTCTCTTTGATAAATTATTCGCTTGCCGATTCGCCCGATTTAAGCACTTGCCCCTTGATGATACCTCTGTCCGATGAACGTACAAAATCGAGAACCATTCGTCTCTCTTCGCAATCTTCGAACTGCTCCTCTATTGCCTCACAAGCACTAGAGTAGTTCATACCACTAAGGAAAAGAATTCGGTACATATCTTGAATCTTTGCAATTTGCTCGTTATCGTAGCCTCTACGACGAAGACCAATAGAGTTAACACCTACATAGCTAGGAGGTGTGTGAGCAACTTTCACAAACGGAGGTACATCTTTGTTAACCAAAGTACCGCCCGAGATCATTGCATGAGCACCAATCTTGCTAAACTGGTGTACTGCTGAGTGACCACCCAAAATAGCCCAATCGTCTATCTCAACCTCGCCGGCGATAGATACACCATTAACTATAATTACGTTATTGCCAAGGATTGCATCGTGCGCTACGTGAGCATAAGCCATAATTAAACAGTTGCTACCAACTACAGTTTTACCCTTAGCTGCCGAACCTCTATTAATTGTTGCACACTCACGAATTGTTGTGTTATCACCAATCTCTGCTGTTGAATACTCTCCTCTAAACTTAAGATCTTGAGGAACACCTGCAACTACTGCACCCGAGTGCACTTTACACCCTTTACCTAGACGTGCGCCATCAAGAATAACAGCGTGAGTATGTATGTGTGAACCATCGCCAATAACTACATCGCCTGCAATATATGCAAATGGATCAACCTCCACACCTTCGCCTAGTTTGGCATCTGGATGTACGTATGCTAAATTACTTATCATATTTTTATTTTTTATTCTTTGCGATTTGTGCCATTAGTAGCGCCTCCGAAACAAGCTGATCGCCCACAAACACCTGTGCATTCATAACTACAATACCACGGCGGATAGGCTCAGCTAGCTCAAGAACAAACATTAGAGTATCGCCTGGCACAACTTTACGCTTAAAGCGTACACCATCTATTTTTAGGAAATATGTAGAATAATTCTCTGGATCTGGTACCGTGCTAAGAGCCAAGATACCACCACACTGTGCCATAGCCTCAACCTGCAAAACACCTGGCATTACAGGCTCTGCTGGGAAGTGACCGTTAAAGAACTCCTCGTTAGCAGTTACGTTCTTAATACCTACAACCACGCTCTCGTCTAGGTGAATAACCTTGTCAACCAAAAGGAATGGGTAGCGGTGTGGAAGAAGATTCTTGATCTGATTTATATCATATACAGGAGTCTGATTTACATCATACTTGTAGCGTGGCTTAGCTGCATCACGCTTAATGTTCTTGCGAACTAGTTTTGCAAACTGAGTATTAGCATAGTGACCTGGGCGAGTTGCAAAAATCTTACCCTTGATACGCATGCCAATAAGAGCTAGATCACCTACTACATCTAGTAGCTTGTGGCGAGCAATCTCGTTCTCAAAACGTAGTGAGTTGTTGTTTAGGTAACCTGCGCTACACACCTCTAGGTCTTTTTTGTCAAACAAAGTGCGAAGTGTCTCCATCTCATCCTCTGGGATAGATTTCTCGACAATAACAATTGCATTGTCTAGGTCGCCACCTTTGATTAGGCCACCTTGGATAAGAGGCATAATCTCGTGCAAGAATACAAAAGTACGACATGGTGCTATTTCGCCAGCAACCTCTGCTAGTGAGTTAAGCGTTGCATATTGCTTACCAATAACGTTAGACTTAAAGTCAATGTTTACGTTAGCCGAAAACTCTTCGTCTGGGTATGCAACAATCTCAACACCACTCTCTTCGATAATGAAAGAGGTCTTTTCTGTAATTTCGTAATATTCTCTATCTGCCGCCTGCTCTACCGAGCCAATTTCGTTAAAACGACGTACATATTCTAGTGCCGAACCATCCATGATTGGGACTTCGGGCGCATCTATCTCAACAAGTGCATTGTCCATATCGCAACCAATGATAGCTGCAAGCAGGTGTTCAATTGTCGAAATCTTAGCATCTTTATTAGCAATGGTAGTACCACGTGAAGTATCAACTACATTTTCTGCAATTGCATCAATGATTGGCTGGCCTTCTAGGTCTACTCTTTTAAATTTAATTCCGTGATTCTCCTCTGCAGGATGAACAGTCATTGTTACATTAAGTCCTGTGTGAAGTCCCGTACCTGTAAAAGTAACCGACTCCTTTAGAGTTCTCTGTCTATCTGTCATATCTGTAATATATTTCTCTCTATCTTTATTCGCAAACAGCATCCTTGTATATACGTGGATACACAAGGATGCAAAAATAGTCATAATATTGTAATATACAAAATTTTATACCCTATGGGCGATCGTAGATTTTGACGTTGCTATTGATAGCGTTAACATTAGCTCGCTCTATCTCTAGTCTAGTATCATATTTCTTTAGAGCCTCGATATGCCAAGCGCACGGCACAAAACCCTCTTCTATATCGCCACGTGAAGTTTTGTTTAATTGCTCGCCCGCTGCTGCCAAAATTGCAAGTGCCTCGTCATACTTTGCCTTATCATCTTTTACGCTATCTAGTATTGGGCTTAGCTCTGGGCGGTCTAGCGAAATCATCACACCCTCTTTGCGTGTATATGTATTAAGAGCATAAATATCTACACCTGTTAGCTCTAGCAATCTAGCCCTCTCTTTGTCGGTGAATGGGCTACGACCTGCCAAACCATTTGGATATGCCGACTCATAAGTTGGGTAGTATGGGCCATTAATATCCATCCAAGTATATATAATCTCTTTCTCCTCATCGCTTAGCGACACTCCTTGGTGGTTATTGTCTATGATTTTTGTTAGCACGCTTGCCTTTGTTCCCCAGCTACGTGTGTTCATGTGATTTGCAGGACCTGCCCCCACAAGGTTAACCACACTATCAACATACATCTCTATGTAAGAGGCGTTAAAGAACGGGTTCTTGTCTCCTGCTAGTGTAGGCTTTGCTCCACCAAAATCGTGACAACTAACACAGTGCTTATCTAATATTGGCTGCACACGCTTGGCATAAGAAAAATTCTCGGCTGGGCGATTTTGGAACGGGCGAATTGGCTGAGGTTTAGCACTAAGCGCCGTTGGGCGATAAGTTACCTTGGGTACGTTTAGTCTATCGTCATGGCAACCAATACAGCCATATATCTCGCCACTATGCACCGTTATACCGCTACGCATAGAGTGTATCATTTTTTTGTCTTTGTCGAGTAGCTGAAAGTAGACGTGCTTGCCCGATGGAATTTCGAACATTGCCGAACCATCGGCGTCAACATCCACCTCGCCCAATATGCGCTTTAGCTCGAAGCTCGACCAGTTCATAGCTGGCGAGTGCGAACCCTGACCCTGCCACCATGCAGGAACCCAAGTGCGCTTTTCGGGAGACTCGACAATGCGAAGATATTTTACCGAACCCTTTTCAACATCGCTCATGTGTGTGCCATTATATACGTCTTGTACATAGTAAACACCTTTTCTTTCGTCATAGCTACGAGAAGTTGGGATAATTGGCTCTTTTTTGCGTGGGCGAATAGGCATTGGATCAAAAAGCGACTTTGTGCCTTTAAAAAGTAACTTGTCGTCTGCCGAGCGAGTAGCTAGGTAAATTGCCATTTGCGGATCTTTTGCTCGACCAGACACTTCGGTCATCGAACGAGATACCAAGAATTCGTTTTCGTTAATAGGATATGGATCTTCATACAAAAGTGGGCACTTCATAAAGTGGTCGAAATCGCCCACATCAATTAACTCACGAGCCGAAGCAGGCCATATTTGCTCAACAGCAGCCTCGCCATCAATGCCTCTTTTGCGATCTAGCAAAGTTAGAGCACCCCATGGTCTATCGTGGCACGAGCCAAAGATAGCAACTACAAGGTCGCTGCCCGGTATTGGGCGTGCATCAATCACACCGCCTGGCGATGCTGTATTGTTACCATAATATATAGCGTGCTTAGTACCGTCTGGGTTTACAGTCCACAAACCTTGTGCATCGCCAAAGTTACGGTCGACATATTCCCAACGGTCATACATAATACGACCATCGTTCATTACCACTGCATGCCCCTCAAAGAGTGTGCTCTTGCCCAGTTGGTGAATATTTGCACCATCGGCCTCCATTTTATATAGGTTACACATAATATGGCGGTTGCACATACAAAACTTTGGCTCACGAGACGAGCTAAAGATAATATTACCATCGGGAAGATATATTGGGTCAATGTCCGAAATCCCCTCGGCAAAGGTTAATTGCTTTAGGTTCTTTCCGTCGACCCCAATTTCGTATATGTGATAGTGGTCGTTAATGTTGTTTCTCATCGAGAAGATGATCTTTGTACCATCGTAGCTTAGTTCTGGGTCACGAACAATACCTTCGGCACTTTCGATTATGGTGCGTACATTTCCTGTGTTTATATCAAAGGCTCTCATAGCCGAACCGCCCTTAAAGCTAGCTTCGTTAATTTCGCCTTTTTGAAAGAGGGTAGCCGTATTGTGGTGATCGGCCTTATACTGATCCCTCTCGATAAACAGAATTTCGGAATAAGCACCCCCCTGCTGAGCCATGAGCGACGAGGCTACAAAAATAAAAAACAACAATAATTTATACTTCATAACACAAAAACATAATTTTATAATTAAACTGAAATGCAAATATAGGAATTAGGCTTTTAAAAAACTAGGGTTATCGAACTATTTGGCAATAAATTATCAAATTAATGTAGTAGACTTGTTTGTGCTACAACTCCTTTGTGTGTGTTATATTTGGGGGTAAATCTTGGTTATAGTGTGATACGATAATTAGGCTCTTGCCATCGATATACGAGAATGCTTCGACTACTCTTCGCACCAAATCTCTGTTTTTGTCGTCGAGACCGTGCAGTGGCTCATCGAGAATTAGCAATTGTGGATTGCGTACAAAAGCACGTGCAAGCATAACCAGTCGTTGCTCGCCCGAAGATATTGCTTTTTGTGAACGCTCTGCCAAATGGCTAATACCAAATATATCCATCCAAAACATAGTGTCATCTACTTCGCTTTGTGTTTTTGGTTGATAATAAGCACCTTTTGTGTCATATAGTCCACCAGCTACCACCTCTTTAACTGCCACATCGTGAATGAATGCTCGGCACATCTCTACCGACAAGTAGCCAATATTGCGCTTAATATCCCATATACTCTCACCCGTGCCACGCTTGCGATTAAACAGTGATATATCCATTGCATATGATTGTGGATTATCGGCAGTAATTAGGCTAAGTAGCGACGATTTGCCCGATCCGTTTCGACCCAACAAAGCCCATCTTTCGCCTTGTTGTATTTCCCAATTAATATTCTTGAATATAGTGCGCTTGCCATAGGTCAAGCTAACATTGCGTAGCGATACTACACTAGGGCAGGGTAGTGGTGTGCTTTTTGGCAAAAGCGATATATTATCTATTTTGGAGCTATAATTACTGTGTCGTATTTTGTTGCTTACTTTTGAAATAAACTCAGACAGGCGGTACTTACCCTCCATTACACAGCCACGCATATGCAAAACATGGCTAATAAAACTAGGGATATATGATGCCGAGGATAGTTGTAAAATAATGGTTACACCTCCTCGTTTGGCTAGCTTTGTTAGCATAGACGATAGTAGCTCTCTGCTTTGGCTATCTAGCCCAATAAAAGGGTTGTCGATTACCAAAACCCGAGGAGCCGATTGCATCGCACGCAAAAGCATAAACTTGCGAAGTTCGCCACTAGAGAGCATTACTAGCCGTTTGGTCAAAATATGCTCCATGTCAAAGAGTGCTATTAGCTCGTGGCGAATTGCCAAATCTCGTGCCTTGCCTAGTGCTTCGCTAACTGTTGGCGATAGCTGGGCATCATGCGAATTCCAACGTTGTTGGTAATAAAACTCATCGTCACTTGCACCATAGGAATCTCGAAACTCAATAACCTTAATTTGTTCAAAAACATATCCGCTGCTAGCAAAACCATACTCAACCACGCCTGCACCACACGGTACAGTAGAGGCAAGCAGGCCTGCTGCCAAGCTCTTGCCCGAGCCATTGTCGCCAACAATGGCTATTTGCTCGCCCTCTAATATCTCTACCGACAAGGCTTTAGCCAGCCTCAAAGCAGGATTACGAGCAAAAGCATCTCTTGTTTTAATTACTATATCCATAATGCAGTTGTTTGCTGTATATACTGTATTTCATGATAATTGACCCATTTAATACAGTGTGGTAATTTTCGTTCGTTAATAATCAGTCGTTTGTAAATGGTAGTGTAATGAAAAAAGAACCTTTTAGAACAAAATAGCTTTGATTATATATTTTATTTACTACATTTGCCGGCGCCTTTAGGGCTTAAATATAGTTATAAATTAAAAAAACGAAGAAGATGAAGAAATTTTTAGCAGAAGCTATCGGTACAATGGTATTGGTGCTTATGGGCTGTGGATCAGCTGTATTTTTTGGTTGTGAGGCAGGTTCTGCACAAGTTCTAGCAGTAGCATTTGCTTTTGGTCTAGCTGTTGTAGCAATGGCATATACAATTGGCGGCATATCGGGCTGTCACATCAATCCTGCAATTACGCTAGGCGCATGGGTGTCTAAGCGCATTAGTTCAAAGGATGCAATTGGTTATATGGTGGCTCAGTTTATTGGTGCTGTTATTGGTTCGGCGGTTATTTATACGCTTACATCTACTGGTGGCTATGGCGAGTCAACTGCTACTGGAGCTAACGGATTTGGCGATGGCGAAATGGTTCAGGCATTTATTGCAGAGGTAGTATTTACGTTTGTATTTGTACTTGTTGTATTGGGTTCGACAGACGAGAAGAAAGGTGCTGGTAGCTTTGCAGGTCTTGCAATTGGTCTTAGCCTAGTGCTTGTACATATTGTGTGTATTCCAATTACTGGTACATCGGTGAACCCTGCTCGTAGTTTTGGCCCTGCTCTATTCCAAGGTGGTGAGGCTCTTTCGCAGCTGTGGTTGTTTATTGTTGCTCCAATGGTGGGTGCGCTGCTTTCGGCAGGTGTATGGAAAGTACTTACATGTGAATGTAAGAAGTAATATACTTTA
>CAYJIL010000096.1:0-8668 GCA_964370235.1 uncultured Rikenellaceae bacterium
AACTATTATTTATAAAGCGGCTTAACTTAATGTGCGGTTAAAGTTTGCTATTCCATTTCATCTTCTCACGACCTTTACGCACCCACATATTGCCATTGTTATCCTTTATGATGTGCTCAGGCTTTAACTCTTTGGCATCTATGAATGCCAAACCGGTGTAGCAGCAGAAGAGAAAAATATCTCTCACTATTTCAAGTCGCTCGACTTTGAACTCCTTTTGGGCGATTATATCCAGCTCTTCAATTGATAGAAACGTTGGGTTTGTTTCGGTCTGCCTAAAGACCATACCCACGAATGGATCATCTTTCATCCACTTATTCGCCAATGCCATATTGGTAATCTTTTTAAAGCACTTCATATAACGCACGAGAGTGTTTTGGCTCAATCTTTTTTCAGTTTTAAGAAAAATCTCGAACCCTCTTACAAATTCGCCATCTAATTCATTGAAAGTAACATCATCTTTTTGATACTCTCGCTGGATAAATCGAGCGAGACTGCGTGCGCAATTGTCGTATCTATTGATAGTTACAGCCTCGTAATCTATGCCTATAAGTTTTGTGCACTCAGCAATATGCTTTTTGAATGCAGCAACCAGTAGGTGTTTCTCCTCTTTAGAAAATAGCTTAGAAAGTAGCAATGAAGGGGTGATATGCGCCTCACGCTCAGATAGTTCCTTGTGAATTGAGAGCAACCGAATTTGCAACCCATTAAGGTAGTTGTTTAGCTCCTTGGATGCGGCATCTTTACCCGAAGAACGCCCCTTTGCACGGTTCCATAACTGCAGAGGAACAGACCTAAGGACACGAGCTTGGTCTTCTTTGCCATTTAGCGTAACTCGCAGAATGATAGGAGCTTCGCCATTTTTCAGTAGTCGTCCTTTAAGAACGAAAAAAAGAATGCTTAATGAATCTTGTTTCATAATTTTTGTAATTTAAAGTGTAAGACAAAAGTATGAAACCTTAAGGAGATGATTGATACGCAAAACACTGTGTATCAGCGAGAAAGAATATAAATCAGTAGCTTTTTTTTGAGCAATTTTTCGGGACACTGAATTAGCTACCGATCGTATGCTCCAAAGTGCTATATTTTGCCATATGTAGCAAAAAATAAACTGCTGAATCTCATTGAAATTCAGCAGTTTACGTTGTTTTGAGTTTCCTCTAAGTGGTGCCACCAAGAATCGAACTAGGGACACATGGATTTTCAGTCCATTGCTCTACCAACTGAGCTATGGCACCAGCGTTGGTTTGTTATTACGGTTGCAAAGGTAAGGATTATTTCTTATCCTCCAAATTTTTGGCAAACTTTTTTTCATAAAAAATTACACCTATTTGGCTTTCATACTCATTATGTGAAACATAGACCACATAAAAAAATTACAAAAAAAATGGAGCAATGATGTACATTACCCCATTTTTTATCCGTTTAAAACGACTAGTAATCGTGATTAAGGAACAAATACCTCGATCAAACGACCTTTGCCCGATAGTGTAACACCATCTAGTTGCGCAGGAATAAGCACTGTTTCGCCTTTTGTAATTGTGTCTGATGCACCATCACCCCAACTCATTGTCATATCGCCATCTAGTGCAATGTAGATTATAAACGAGTCGATTTGGTTGTAATCACGCTCAATCTCGCCATCTACCTCAACAACTGCCGATGTAAAGTAAGGACACTCCTGCATTTTTGCAGCTTCGTTCTTGATAGGCTTAACTGTGATGTCATACTCTGGTGCAGGATAGCTATAATCAATTGCATCGATTGCTAGGTCGGTGTGTAACTCACGGCCATTACCATCTTTATCTACACGATTCCAGTCAAACACACGGTATGTAACGTCTGATGTTTGCTGAATCTCGGCAACCAAAAGACCTTTACCAATTGCGTGAATTGCACCAGCAGGAATGAAGAAAGCATCACCCGGCTTAACAGCACACTTACCTAGAATATCGGCAAGAGTACCATCCTCTAGGTGCTCCATATACTTTTGCATACCAACCTCTTGGTTAAAGCCCACATAAAGTTCGGCACCTGGGTCTGCATCTAGCACATACCACATTTCGGTTTTACCAAAAGAGTTGTGACGCTCGGCTGCTAGCTTGTCGTCTGGATGCACTTGAATTGAAAGCACGTCCGAAGAGTCGATAAATTTGATAAGTAGAGGAAACTCTGTACCAAATTGATCGTATATTTTATCACCCACAAGGTCGCCCATATACACCTCAACAGCCTCGGCTAGAGTGTTGTCCTTTAGGAAACCATTTGCGATTACCGAAACATCACCTTCGACACCCGATAGCTCCCAGCTCTCGCCAATTGCACCCTGTGGAAGGCTCTTACCTAGAGCAGTTGCCATGCGCTGACCACCCCAAATTCTCTCTTTAAAAAGAGGATTAAATTTAATTGGATATAACTTCATTGTTATAAAATTTTATGTTGTTTAATCACTGTTATGATGGGACAAATATAGGGTAAGTTTTTTACTTTTTATGAGTTAGCAAGCCCAAATCACAAAAATATTTTTAACTTTGTAGAATATGATTTATACAAAGTACGTTTAATAGTTGTAATGGTAGAGTTTCTTTTAGAATATGGATATATAGGGCTTTTTATAGGCTCGTTTCTTGCCGCTACGGTAATACCATTCAGCTCCGATGTATTTTTGGTTGGGTTACTTGCCGTTGGAGGCGAACCAGTTGAGGCAGTAACGGTTGCCACACTAGGAAACTGGCTAGGTGGCATGTCATCATATTACTTGGGCTATGTTGGCAAATGGGAGTGGATAGAAAAGTGGCTAAAAGTAAAGCCCGAAACTCTCGAAAAGCAACAATCCAAAGTGCAAAAGTGGGGCGCAACGCTCGCTCTAATGTCGTGGCTACCTGCCGTTGGCGATGTATTTGCAATTGCTCTAGGTTTTTATAGGCTTAATGCCAAAATGGTTGCCATATATATGTTTATTGGCAAGGGGCTAAGATTTATTATGTGGGCTGTTCTATACTATTGGGCAGAGCCACTATTTTAACACTTCTTTATTTATGAAAAGAATATTATTTTTATTGTTGTTTGTTTCGCTTGCGATATTGTCATCGTGTGTAAAAGAGCACGAAAAACCCCAAGGAGATGCTGTGCGCACCACTATTGTATATATAGTTGCCGACAACAACCTCTCGACCGAGGCGCATATGAACATTAACAACATTATTAGAGCATATCCCAACACACATAACAATCTTATTGTCTATGCCGATATTTCGGGTACTCCACCACAACTACTAGAGCTAGAGTATCGAGATGGCGAACCAGTAGCTACACTTGTAAAAGAGTACGAAGAGGGGAACTCGGTAGACGAGCAAGTGATGAGCTCTCGCATAAGCGAAATTCAATCGCTATACCCTGCCCCAAACTATGGGCTTGTTTTGTGGTCGCATGCAACTGGCTGGTATCCCCAAGGTGCCGAATATGATGTATACACCCACGCACACTACCGCACATCGGGCCTAGAGGCTGCACCATTCGATATGCCCAAGACAAAAACCTTTGGTGATGACGATGGTGAAAAGATAGATATAGATGTATTGGCAAGAATACTTCCAAAGAATTTTGAATTTATACTATTTGACTGCTGCCTTATGGCTTGTGCCGAAACAGCCTACGACCTAAGAGAGAATACAAAAAACATTATCTTCTCGCCGGCTGAAATTATATCTACAGGCTTCCCATACCATAACGTTACCGATATACTTGTTAACGATAACATCGACTATGGCGAGCTGTGTAGAGAGTATTTCGAATATTATAATTCGCTAACAAACCTAGATCGCTCGGCAACTATAACACACATAACGACAGAGCATATGGCAGAGTTGCAAAAAATTACCAAGGAAATAGTAACCAAAAACCAAGATAAGATTGCAATGATCGACCTTAATAATGTGCAAAAAATGGGACGTCGACACATTACAACTGGTTATGCTTATGTTGATGCTGCTAGTTATATTCGCCAAATTGCAACACCAGAGGAGTATGTTCAGTTTAGGCTGGCAATGGAGGATGTAGTTAAGCTAGTATACAACACACCATATTATTTTTGCTCAGATGCAGGCGCATCATACTATGGCGGTTTCGAGATTAAAGAAAACAGCGGCATGACGCTATATATGCCACAGGCATTATTAACAAATGGCAACATCGCACACCAAGAGACTGCTTGGTCGATAGACTAACAAACCAATATGGCAAAGCGAATCCTCATTGCAATGGACTCTTTTAAAGGGTCGCTTAGCTCGCTAGAGGCTTGTCGGGCAGTAGAACAAGGGATTTTAGAGACAAAAGACACCCTCACCACCATCGCACCAATTGCAGATGGCGGTGAGGGTTTTATTGATATACTAGAACTTAGCGATAGTTACAACACCGTAGAGATAGATTGCCACGATGCACTAATGCGCCCCACAAAAGCCAAATTCGTAACAAAAGACAAAAAAGCATACATTGAGATAGCCCAAATCGCTGGATTAACAATGATAGCGACCAAAGAACGAGATGCAATGAAGGCAACTAGCTATGGTATTGGCGAAGCGATATCGGCAGCAATGGATATGGGGTTTCGTGAATTTGTTATTGGGCTAGGAGGCAGCGCAACCACCGATGCAGGAGTGGGAATGCTGCTGGCACTAGGCTATACATTTATTGACTGTAACAACTTGCCCACAAGCACCCTATCGGCAATTACCCAAATAGACGATCACAAGGCTGACAAACGCCTAAAGGAGTGCAGCTTTGTAGTTGCAAGCGATGTTACAGCACCACTATATGGCAAGCAAGGAGCTGCTCACACATTTGCACGACAAAAAGGGGCTAACGATACACAAATTGACGAACTAGAGGCTGGGCTGCATAATTTTGGCAACTTACTTGACAGCTACTCACAAAAGAGCATATCAACAGCTGCTGGAGCAGGTGCGGCAGGTGGAATAGGCGCTGCGCTAATGGGATTCTGGGGAGCTAGGCTATCTTCGGGGGCTGAGTATATACTAGAGATCACAAATTTTGATGCAAAACTCAAAGGATGTGATATTGTAATCACGGGCGAAGGCCACTCCGACACACAAACTCTAATGGGCAAAACTCCCTACATGGTAATGCAGAGAGCAAAGAAGCTGGGGATTCCAACAATATTAATTTCGGGGGGAATTAGCAACCAAGAGCTCTTGCAACAAGCAGGCTTTAGCCACATATTAGCATCGAAGCCACAACATATGAGCCTAGAGGAAGCAATGCAAAAAGAGAAGGCAACTCAAGCTCTTGCCCAAATTGCCCAAACCATTACTATTTAATATTTGGGGAAGCAGAGCCAAAGTTCCACCCCAAACCAGCACCAAAATACCACGAATAATCATCGGTATAGCGTGTTGGTACTCCACGTTCAAAATCCCAACGGCTATCGAAATCGACACTCAGCGCATTACTTATCTTTATGTTTAAACCTAATTCAAACCTATTTAGGGGATGAATTTTCTTTAGGTCGGAATATTTGTCGGTAATTGTTTTATTAAATGGCGATTTGGTTTGCAACTCCATAGTCATTGAGCCATATAACGATATATTTTGAACGGGGCTATAACGAACCGAAGCCGTGGCAGCAGGGTATATGTTTAGGTAGTTTTTGTGACCTTTTGAGTTAACGCCAATATTATCATAAATAAAATCATATTTTTCTTTATCTATCCCCACATATTCGTCGGCAACCATATCCCATGACGAATAGGACAGCATTGCACCAAACGCAATATCGACACTATATTTGTGGTGGTAGTAATTCCACGGCACAAAAAGGGCACCTAACTGGTAGTCGCCATTCAAGCCTCGTTCGTTATTGGTGCGAAACAAAGCAATAGTTCTAAAGTAGGTATCACGAATGCGAGTATTGTTATCGTCTATTTGCTCATACTTGTTTGGCGAATAAATAACGTGTGCTCTAGCGTAGTAGTCGAACTTACCACTGTCTTCTTGTTTGGCATGTTGCCAAAAGGCAGCATACACTTCGTCTGTACTATATACGTGGCGAAAGGCTACGGACAGGGTAGATTCTAGCTCCATGAAAGCATCACCATCACTTCTCGAAGCGTGCATAAGTAACGATAAATCCCCACTCGAAGTATTTATTTTGGATGTATCGCTAGCTGTTATACTGTACTGTGCAAGAAGAGGAAAATAGAGCAGTACGAAAAGGTTAATTAAAAGTATTTTTTTCATATATGACAAAAAATAGCATAAAACTAAAAAGGCAGCAAAATATTTAACTGTAAATATTACTGATAATATGCAAATTTAATTAATTTTGCTTTCAATACAAACACTATAAAATGATGAGAAAAACTACTAAATTCTTTAACCGAGTAGCAGCCATGTTACTCACGACACTAATTGTGGTTAGTTGTAGCGAGGCTCCTGTTGGCGAGCAAAGGATAATACCTATCCCCGCACAAATGGAGCTAACGGGCGGTAGCCTAGAGATTGCACTAGCCGAAATTGATAACCCACAAAGTAAACTCATAGAGACAACCATCGACAGTGGCCTAGATATTCCACAAGAGGGCTATGAGCTTGCTGTGACAAAGAGTGGCATCACAATTAAGGCATCGAGCCAAAGTGGTGCTTTTTATGCAAAGCAAACCCTAAAGCAACTACACAACAACGGCACTATTCCGTGCACACAAATTAGCGACGAGCCACGCTTGGGCTATCGTGGTATTATGCTAGATGTTTCTCGCCACTTTTTCGATAACAAAGAGGTGTTTAAGCTAATTGACGTAATGTCATACTATAAGTTAAACAACCTACACATGCACCTTACCGATGCTGGTGGCTGGCGTCTAGAGATGGATAGCTATCCACGCCTAACAGAGCAGACAGCATTCCGCACCGAGTCTGACTGGAGACTATGGTGGGACGGCAAAGATCGCAAATACTTGCCCGAAGGAACCGAGGGTGCTTATGGTGGTTACTACACCAAAGAGGATATGAAGAGCATTATCGACTATGCGGCTTCTAAACACATTACCATTATTCCCGAAATAGAGTTCCCTGGTCACTCAGACGAGGTATTCTTTGCATACCCAGAACTTAGCTGTTCGGGCAAGCCATACGTAAACGGCGATTTTTGTATTGGCAACCCTAGCAGTTATGAGTTTATGGAAAAAGTGCTAGACGAAGTTATGGAGCTATTCCCATCTAAATATATACATATTGGTGGTGACGAGGCAGGCAAAGGCGCATGGAAGAAGTGTCCAAAGTGCCAAGCACTAATGAAAAAGGAGGGCTTCGACCACGTAGATGAGCTACAAAGCCACTTTATTCGCCATGCCGATAACTACCTTACATCGAAAGGTCGCAAGCTAATTGGCTGGGACGAGATACTAGAGGGCGGACTAGCAAAAGGCGCAACCGTTATGTCGTGGAGAGGCGAAAACGGTGGTATTGCAGCCGCAAGAATGGGACAAGATGTAATTATGACTCCGGGTGGTTATATGTACCTAGATTTTTATCAGGCAGACCCACGCACACAGCCTTATGCAATTGGTGGTCACACCCCCATTAAGAAAGTATATAGCTACAACCCAATACCCGTAGATTCACTAACGGCAGGGGAGCAAAAACATATTGTTGGAGTTCAGGCAAACGTATGGACAGAGTATATGATGGACGAAGATCATCTAGAGTATATGATTTTCCCTCGTGCACTAGCTGTAGCCGAAGTGGGTTGGTCGCCACAAGAGATACGCTCGTGGGACGATTTCAAAAAGCGTGTTAATGCAAACCTACCTGTTCTTGCAGCAATGGATATAAATGCATTTAAGCTATCAAACGAAATTGAGGTAACTGGCGGTATCGACTACAACAAAAAGGAGATTAGCACTATGCTAGATGCCGAAAAGTACCCTGTCGAGATTAGATATACAACAGATGGTACTACCCCTACGGCAACATCGACACTTTATGAGAGTGCAATTATAACCAAAGATTCGGCAGATATTGTTGCAGGTATCTTTATTGATGGCAAGCTACAAGGCGAGCCTACTCGCAAAAGAGTAGATTATCACCGTGCTGTTGGCAAGAAAATAGACTTTGCAAGCAAGATGTACAAAGGATATATGGCTGGCGGAAACGAGGCTATAATTGATGGTATTAGAGGTGGATTAACATACCTAGATGGCCGCTGGCAAGGTTACCTTGACGATATGGACGCAGTAGTAGACATGGGCGAAGTAACAACGATTAACCACGTTTCTATTAAGTTTATGCAGCTAATTGGCCCACAGGTGTTCCTTCCAAAAGAAGTGAGCGTAGAGGTGAGCGAAGATGGCAAAAACTACACTAGCCTAGGAACTGTTGTTACCACTACTCCACTCGATGACCCAGAACTTAGTTTTATGACATATAGTTTTGACAAAGAGGTGCAGGCACGCTATGTTAGAATTCTTGCTCCTAGAGCAAATAGCGGATTTACATTTACTGACGAAGTGGTGATTTGGTAGTCACACTATACGATACAAAAAAAGCAAAGTCAATTGACTTTGCTTTTTTTGTATATGTATGTATAGTACATATCTGTTGATGGCGAATCTATCAGCGTATTATGCTGTGAATACAGCCCCTAGCGTGG
>CAYJIL010000097.1:0-8571 GCA_964370235.1 uncultured Rikenellaceae bacterium
AACTTTTTGGGGGCATTTAAGTACTAGAAACATTAGCAATTATAGTATAATTGCTGTGCGACAAAAAAATTGAAACTATTACAGAATAGAAATTATATCGCCTCGATAGCGTGCTGCACCATCAAAGTCTGTTGCTACCGAAAGCTGAGCACCAACACCTGTTTTACCACTATTAATAGTAAAAGTATATCTGTTTACACCTTGGTTTTGGGTAACTTTTATAATTAATTCCCACCCTTTTTTGTTTTGTTTGTGCTCAACGGTGTATTCTCCTTTGGTCAAAAATAGTTCTAGACGAGATGTTAGAGCTGGCCCACTATAAGCATTATGCGAACCATAAACAGGAAGATGGCACTTGAAATAATCTTCGGTTAGTTCAATAAAAAACTCTTGGTTCAATTTAATGTTCGAAGTTGGTAGACGAGGAGCCCACGATAATTCGGTTGCACGATAACGTAATGTTTCGTTAATGAATGCTTGGGCAATTAACTCTTGATCGTGCTTTTCTTGTTGCTCGCGTTTAGCTTTGCGTTCGGCTTTATCTAGTTTTTGAGCAAAAATTGGTGTTTGCAAACCAAAGGCAAATAGGCTTAAAATTAAAATCAGTTGCTTCATAGTAACATATTTTAGTTAAGTGTTATTATTTTGTTATAATTTGCTAAGAAATACACTTTATAATTGTATTTAACGTTTTTATCATTATATTTGCATAACTTTAATAATCTTAAATTTATTATACCTATGAATGAACTATTATCACAAATCGCTGCTGAAATAGCACTTTTCACAGAGAATGCAAATCACCAGGCAGAGAAAGGCAATAAGGCAGCAGGTACGCGTGCACGCAAAAGCTCACTAACTCTAGAGAAACTTCTAAAAGAGTTCCGTAAACTATCTCTTGAAGATTCAAAGAAGTAGTTTTACACGCTTTTGATCGGACAGGCTATCACTTTGTGGTGGCCTTTTTTTTGTATTTACCATAATAATATGGTAAATACAAAAAAATACACACTGCCTATTTATTTGGTATAATATCTGTTAAACACCTCTAGGGCTACTTTCAATGCATCAGCATTTGGATTAATTACATATTCGTTTTGGCTATTAATCCACTTTAACTCAATGTCTCTAAACATTTTATTATCAACACTCGAATACTCCTTTGGCTTATCTGAGCTATGAATTGTGCCCTCTTCACCCGTTATGGTGTCCGAAGTTGCATCTTGAACCGAGGATGCCGAATTGCTAGCTAGGTAGTCAATATATAGCGACCAACGTGGTAGATAGTAGTCTTTTAGCATACCACCCCACTCTCGATGACCATAATCACGAACAGCACTACGCTCCTTTGTCCAAGTACCAATTAATAAACGTGCATTATATTCATAAAATTTTTGATTCTCATGATTTTTTGAATATTTTTTTGCAAAATCGAGCCATCTTTGCACATAAAACATTGGATGTGAGCTAAGTAATTCATCTTGCGATTTTAGTAAATCTAAAAACTCATGGCTATATTTTTTAAAGTTAGCCATATCGCCAGCCTTATAACTGTCTACAAAGTTATAGTATGCATCACGTGCTTTGTCCGAAATAAATTGACGCACTAGGTCTACTGCATCATAGACATAGGTTTGTGAATGGGTAAAATTGTCGGCTACGCTCAAATACTGCTCAACCCCTTGAGCAAATAGCTCAGTATCGTAGTATGTTTGGCACTGGCTCCACGCCGAAGCAGTTATCTTGCGCCCTTTTAGGCTAGGAGGTGCACAAAATACCGATTCCGAAGGCCTACGCCCATGCTCCCATGTACCATATATTGTTTTATGAAATATACTCCACGCATCTTTAAGAGCCTGAGAATTGGTGTTATAGCGCCTTTGAGCATATGAGTCAACCCATTTGTCAATATCGAGCTCCTTGCTATGCCATCTCATTTCGCTAGCCAAATCAAAAGCAATGGGGTTTACTTCGATTCCTTCGGCAAACGCACCCGTACCCACAAACGATTTAGATGCCACTGGGTCGTTAAGCGCACGAATAGGCTGAGTTGCTATTGCATCGAGCCTACCATGTGACCCAATGTTGCCTCCCCAGTTTGTAATGTGTCCCCACACCCACGGGTAGCCCTCAAAACCCTCTCGCTCGTGCCAACGAGACCAATATTCGGCACAAATATCTACAACCATTGTGTTTTGTGGTGTTAGCCCCGACAACAATTTTTTGGTTGGGTTACCACCCCACGACTGTATTACCCATATCGAATTTTTGTTATTTCGCTGCATAGCACGCTCTACACTAGATGCACACTGGGCAACATCTAACGACCCACTATGCCCCCCTTCGTGAAAAAGATCACCTGCAAAAAAACGACACTCACCATATAGTTTCTTTGTTTGCTCATACCACACATCTGCCATTTGGTCAAACAAAGGGTCGGTTGGAGCAAGTAGCAACGGACGAGTCAAGCCATTCCATGTACCTTGGTCTAGCATTTGAGCATCTGGGTAGCGCTCTTTAAGAGATTGAGGCACCATACCATAAAAACCCTGTAACATTGGCTCCATGCCATAAAGACGCATTCTCTCTAATATTTTTGTTTGTAGCTGCTCTTGCTTGTCGAGCCACTCTTGGGGCAGAGGACCTGCCTCGCCCTCCATATTACCCATCAAGAACCATGGCAAAAAAGCAGGCCCAGTAATAAACTCTAGAGCCTCTGCCTTTGTGTAGCCAAACTGCGATAGGGTGTTAATCCACACTATCTCGGCTCCAATGGTAGCAAGCGGAGTAGTTACACCACTAAGTGCCATAAAATCAATCTCTCGTTCCCACTGTTCCCAGTCCCAAAACAGCATAGTGTAACCATAGGTGCAGTAGTTATAGTTGAATTGGTGCGTAAGCCTTGTAGTTATTGTTGTGTCGATGCTAGGCATGGTGCTTGGCAAATCTAGTGCATCGCCACACCACGAAACCGAGCTATTCAAACCATATTTCAACACCCAATTAAAACCCGAAGCACAGCTAATGGCACTATTGGCGGTTATTTTAATTTTGCGCTTAGTAGTTTTGACAGTAAAAAAATCGAGTGAATCGACCCTATCATCTATAACAAAAGTAACCCTATTAGAGAGAGCCGGAACAACTCTCTCTACCATAGAATTAAGATTGTGTATTTGATTAGTAGTGTTTTGAGCATAAGTAACAAAAGCTACAAATGATAGCACCACTGAGATTACGTACTTTTTTATAGAGACCATATTACATTAATTATTAAAAACTATATTAAAAATATTTTGAGCCGTTGAAACAACATCGGGCGAGTCGCTAGAGTCATATATATTTGTGTCGTTTGCCCATTTTTCGTCTACCAAATAAAAATCTATTTCTTTAGCTGGTTCACCATTCAATTGGCTCGAAAGATTATCCAGATACATCTCCCAACGTACATAGTATAAATCTCTTAGGATACCACTCCACTCACGGTGTGCATAATCACGCAAACCGCCATCTTCCGATGCTTTGCGGTTGCCCCACGTGGTTATCTGAACACGTGCATTCCACTCATATAGTTTTTTCTCCGATGTAGTAGTGCCAAGATTCTTGGCTTTTTCGATCCATGTTCCTACCTCAAACTCTTTGCGAGTCGACAGCAGCTGATCTTGAAGCAAGATGAGAGAAAGGAACTCTTTTTTTGCCATTTCGAAACCTAGCTTGTCTTGAGCATTGTAGCAAGACTTTAAAGTAGCAAGTATCATGCGCCCTTTTTCGGCAATTGCTTGGCGAGTGATGTCTACCAAATCGTGCTCGTAGTTATTGTTACCTTTAAACTTATCGGCAACCGAAATATATTCACGAGCTGCATCAATCACCTCTTTTGGGTCGTAGTAGTCTGTCATTTCTGACCAACTAGATGCTTGGTAGGCATCTAACGATGGGCGAGCACAAAAAATAGATTCGGTTGTACCCTGCTGTGTAGATTGTGGTGGGCAATTATATATCGAGTTGCTTAATTTAATCCAAGCCTGCTCTATTTGCTCGTTATTTTCGCCGTAGCGTGCAAAGCAGTAATTGCGCAACCACTCATCTTTATCAAACTTTTGCTCTCTCCAAGGAAGCTCCGAAGCTAACTCATACATAACTGCGTTATTCTCGGCGCCTTCCATAGACAAACC
Organism: uncultured Rikenellaceae bacterium; assembly: GCA_964370235.1. GTDB lineage: Bacteria > Bacteroidota > Bacteroidia > Bacteroidales > Rikenellaceae > CAYJIL01. Next base: position 4,173 of record CAYJIL010000097.1, read on the forward strand.
AACGCCCACAAGCGTTGAGCCCTTAACACCCGATTTGGCTGTATAGAAACTATTAATCACGTGCTGCATCTTGCCGTGTAGGCCTACATTACCTCCAAAGTTAAGCAGCATTGAGTATATCCACGAATGTTTACCATAGCCATCTTTACGATTCCACGTAGATTTTGGGTCGCCCCACTGTGGACGGCTTTCGCTAAATAGGTCAACTACAATAATATCGCCTGCATCCAAATTCTTAATCATTTGGTCGTATGGGTTTGCTTGCCACGCCTGCGCTACCCACTTTGCATCGGGATTAGTTGCTTTCATCTGCTTCATTATTGCCTTGCCAGCAGCGTCAAGATCTACGCCTCCAATGTGTCCTCCCTCGTGAAAAGGATCCATGCTATAATAGTTTGCTTTGCCATATAGTTTCTCGAGTTCTTGATAGTATATAGTAGCAATTCTATCAAAATTCTCATCTGTTGGCAACAAAAAAGCAGGACGCTTGTATGAACACCATAAACCGGGATCAGATACATCTAAGCCAAGTCGCTCCTTTGAATTATTTGGAACCATTCCCGAATAACCAGCAAAGATGGGTTCGATGTCAAACTCTTTCATTCGGCTAACAATCTTTTTTTGTAGCTCGGCTCGTTGCTCATACCAACTATCGGGATTTGCACCTCCCCACCCTTCGAGATTATTCATAAGAAACCACGCCTGAAAAGCTGGCCCCGCAATAAATTCGTTGATCTCGTCCTTTGAGTAACCCAAACGATCTAGCACGTTATACCAAACGGTTTCGGTACCTGTAATTGCCAATGGTAGATTGATTCCATGTAGTGCCATCCAATCAATCTCTTGCTCCCATCGCTGCCAATCCCAAAACGCCATCGTATAGGAGTGAGTGCAATAGTTTAGGTTATATCTCAAGGTTTGTGTTGTAGAATATCTCTCTTTTTTTGTTACAGCAGGGAGTGTTTCGGGTAAATCGGCAGTCATTCCGTTCCACGAAAGGTGAATGCCAGCATAATATTTTAGGTACCAGTTAATACCCGCTGCAATAGAGACATAATCATTTCCACGAACAACAACTTTTGAACCTTTTTGATCTAGCTCAAAAAAATCATCCGACGAATTGATCCTCTCGATAACAAACTTTTTTGAAGCTCCAGCATCTATTCTTTCGAGTAGCCCCGTTATAGGGTTCGCATAAATAGATAGCGATAAGAAGAGTGAAATAATTGAAATAATAACTACTTTCATATTAAATTTTATAAATTGGTTTTTAATAAACTGCTAAAAGCAAACGACAACAAAATACGCTTGCTAATAAAACAATATCTTTGGGCAAATTCTTTCGACTTTACCCAAAGATATATTAACACGCATACTCAGCAAGATATGCTGTGTGTTTAGTTCGATTGGTTATATACTATAAACTATCTCCAAAGTCTTGGCGGAATTTATATAATAGTTTAGATGCCCAATCCGAAGTTGGCTCTAGCCCACCCATAAAGAAACGTAGCACTGGTGGCTCAAAAGTGAATTTAAGACCGCCAATTAGCTCACGATTATCATATAGCCATGTCAAGCGATCGATTACATAGTTTAGTTGCGATAGGGTGAATACACGGCGAGGTATAGCAAGGCGAAGTAGTTCGACATCTGCCATAATCTCAACACCATTCTCGTCTCTAACACTAGATACAGTACCACGCTCCATACCACGCACACCCGAAATTAGGTAGAATGCTGCTGCTAGTGCACCGGCAGGGTATTCTTCTTGTGGAATATGCGAACAAAACTCCATTGCATCAACGTGGCAACCCAAAACTCCAGCAGGTGTTACAACTGGGATTCCACGCTTGTCTAGCTCGTCAACAGTATATTTAATAAAGGCTGGCGATTGGCTTATCATTGTTTCGTCCAAAGTTTCACGCAAACCAACTGCCATAGCTTCAATCTCACGAACCGAGATACCACCATAGGTAAGGAATCCTTCGTAAAGAGGAATTAAAGCCTCCATCTTTTCGTATATTTCGCGACGATTGGTACATATACCACCACCACGAGACGAAGATAGCTTGCGAGCCGAGAAGTAGACTAGATCGGCAAGACCTGTCATAGTTTTAAGAATATCGCTCATGGTATTCTCTTTCCACTGCTCCTCGCGCTGCTTTATTAGGTATGCATTTTCGCCTATCAAAGAGGCATCAAGTACAAGCATCTTACCATACTTGTCGGCAAGTGCTCTTACATCGATTAGGTTTCGCATCGAGAAAGGTTGACCACCAATTAGGTTGGTAGATGCCTCCATGCGAATAAACGGAACTTTATCGCCATGCTCGATTAAGCACTCCTCTAGCTTTTCTATATTTATATTACCTTTGAACGGGTTTGTAGATTTTATCTCTAGTGCATCTTCATACAAAAGTTCTACAATCGTACCACCATTCTCTAGAATGTGAGCTAACGATGTTGTAAAGTGGTAGTTCATAGGAACAACATCACCTTTCTTTACGTATGTTTTGCTAATGATATTCTCGGCAGCACGACCTTGGTGAACTGGCAATAGATATTTTTTGCCCAACACATCCTCTACTGCGCTCTGAAGTTTCATAAACGACTGTGAACCAGCATAGGCATCATCTGCCTGAAACATTGCTGCTATTTGATTATCACTCATAGCATTAGTTCCACTGTCTGTAAGCATATCTAGGAATACATCCTTTGTATTAAGACGAAAAGTATTGAAACCAGCTTCTTTAATTGCATCGAAACGACGCTCGATCGGCACTAGATGTAGTTTTTGTACAACTCTTACTTTGTGTAGCTCTAGAGGAAGCGACTCCCCCGAATAGAATTTTACGTTACTCATAATTTGTATCTATATATTTAAGTTATGGTTAAATAGCGCATTAATTACACTAAACTACAAATATACAAATATTAATTACAATATCTAAACAAAAAAGACATTAATTAACACAAAATACAACTATTAGCAGAAAATATATGAGTGTTTAAATATTATGAATGGGAACTAAGTTTTGCATTATTTAGGTGCTTATTATAGTTAGAGCGTGAATAGAATCGATATATCAACATCGCCAATATCACAAAACCAAGACCAAAACAATACATTATCTTGTAGTTAAATATATTTGCGATTGTACCACCAACCAACATTCCCAAGCCCGACCCAGTGTCTAGAGCAATTAAATAGGTAGAGTTGGCTGTACCACGCCTGTTGTGAGCCACCAGATTTACAATCATTGTTTGCACCGATGGCACAACCAAACCAAAACCGATACCAATACCAAACGAGGCGATAGCAAAAGTGATGTTAGTTATAAAGAAGATAAATATAATTGTAGATATAACGACAATAGTACCACCTAACATAAGTAGCAAATTATATAAACCCTTATATAGGAACCTGCCCGATAGAGAACGAGAAATAATTACTCCGATGCTAAGAGCCAAAAAAAAGTTACCCGAGTTTACGGTTAAGCCCACCTCCGAAATATAGAGAGGCATATAGGTCATTAATGTTCCATAGAAAACATAGAATAGAGCAACAACTAAAGCTATAGATGTGCCACTCTTGAGAAAGAATCGATCAAACGAAAGAGCTTCTCTCTCTTGCCTTGCACGTGGTTTGGTTCTAATAAATGATGCTATAACTACGCCTACAAAGCAAGAAGCTACGGCAAATATAAACAGGCCTTGGTAATCGAACGCTTCAATTAAGTATAATCCTGTCATTGGACCAATTGCCATTGCCAAAAAGGTTATAGCTCCGTAGTAACCAATACCCTCGGCACGCCTATTAGATGGTATAGTATCTATTGCCAAAGTACTAGCAGCTGTCGTTACAAAAGAGAATGTAGCACCTAGCAACACACGAGTAACAACAATTGCCGACACACTATCGGCAATAATATAACCTATAAACAGAGTGGCAAATATCGAAAAGGTTATTAGGTAGAATTTGCGACGATCAAAAGTATCAACTAAATATCCCGAAAAAGGGCGTGCCAATACCGATGTTATGATGTATGAAGAGACCACTACACCAGCCAAAGATGAACTAGCATTGAACTCCTCTATTAGATACTTAGCCACGATTGGCATAAGCAAAAAGAATGCAAAAAACATACATAGTGCCGAAATAGACACACAAAAAAAATTGCGATTAAAGAGCCTCTCTTTCATATTCAAAATTTTGATTGTACACACTGGTTATACATGGCACAATATTTATACAAAAGTAGCAAATAACGAATCGCAAAACAAGTGCAAATTGTATATTAAATGTATTGACTATAGGGTACTAAATATAGTAGTGTACGATGGGGAAATTATACTGCGCTACTAGCACATTGCATACCTAGGTGGTATAAATAAAAAA